>CBDTWQ010000001.1:0-25360 GCA_965364115.1 uncultured Gammaproteobacteria bacterium
GAAACCAAACATAAACCTGCTCGTTGCCACCGAGTTGATACTGCACGTAGTTGGGTAATTGAGTGATGTAGGTGATGCCGATAAACCAAAACCAAGAGATTCCCATGATCGAGTAAAACACGGTCAAATTTTCGCGGGCGTCGCGCAAAATGGCGACTGTTTGAGTGAAAACATTGAAACTGATTTTAAGCGTCGGGGCGGCCGGTTTCAGCGTGGGGATGCCTCGGCTGACCCAATAGCCCAGACAGGCTGTCAACACAACACTGACCCCAAGAAACATCGTGCCGTAGCCAATGATGAAAACGCTGACAATAAAACCAAGCAGAATCGCAAGGAAGGTGCCAAATTCCACCATCGCGTTGCCGCCAACCAGTTCTTCAGGCTTAAGGGCTTGAGGTAGCAGACTATATTTAACCGGGCCGAAAAGGGCAGATTGCGTCCCCATTAAAAAAAGAATGCCAACTAGCATGTTGACCTCTTGCCAAACCAAGGCCAACAAACCTAATAGCATAATCGCTATTTCGAGCAGTTTTATCCGCCTAATTAGTAAGGACTTCTCGTATTTGTCTGCTAGTTGCCCTGCCAGTGAGGAGAATAGAAAAAACGGTAATATGAAGAGCCCGGCGGCGAGATTGACCAAAGTGTTGCTTTGCTGTTGGCTAATATGGGCCGCTTCGAAGACGATGAATAGGGTTAATCCGTTTTTGTAGAGGTTGTCGTTGAAGGCGCCGAGCAGTTGGGTAAAGAAGAAAGGTCGGAACCTGGATTTTGACAATAGTCGTATTGAATCAGCCATCGCGCAAGGCTAAAAGATTACGCTAGCTAGCGCAAAGAGTTTATGAAAAGGGCTATTGGGTCTGTCGCAAAGATTGGAAACCAAGCAACGATCCTTGTGTTACTTGCGATTGATTGCCGATCGATTCGGGAGGAGGTTTAAGCTTAAATTTAACGGTAGTCTGTGCGATTTATTGATCAAGCTACTCGTCTTGAATTGGCAATGAGATAAAGTCTTGGTTTTACTCGAAAAATTACTAAAACAGCTGAGAAAATCTGACTTTAATAAGCTATAAATATCGAAGCATCAGCGTAGAGTCAACACCAAAACTTCAATGCAATTCATTAGAGAGTGCCTTAAAACCAACTGGATAGTAGGGTTAGTGCTGACCTTATTGTTTCTGACCATGTCAGAGAAGGGGTGGTTCGACTGGCTTGATCGGCACGCTTTCAATTTAGGAAGCAATTTTTCAACCGCTAAAGACCCGCATGATGACATCGTGATTGTGGCGATTGACGATCAGTCATTGCACCAACTGGGTGCTTGGCCGTGGTCGCGCAATTTGCTGGCGAAAACCACCGATATCATTAGCCAAGCGGAACCCAAGGTGATTGGGTTCAATCTGCCGCTCGAATCCAATCAGTTTCAAACTGGCTTAACCTCATTGAGTGATCTGCGCTCAATTCTGACGAATGAAAAGAAGTTGAATCGCCGAGTTAATCAGGCTTTGCGGTTGACCGAAGTGGCGTTGTTGGGTGACGACAATTTGGCGAGATCATTTTTTAAGAGCCAGCTGGTTGTTTTGTCGATGCCTTACATCCGCACCGACAGCTTCGTCGGCAAGCCCGACACCCCGTTGCCTCAGAACATACGTAAATTCACCCTGCCTAACGTTAGCCCGATGTCTTACCCAAAAGTGCAATATGTTTCACCAACACCCAATATCACGCACGCTCAAGAAGTTTTCCCTCCGCTCAATAAATTGGCCAATCAAGCGGTTGGCATCGGGGTCATAAGCGATGTGGAACAGTTTTTTAAGGAACCGCTACTAGTGCGTTATGGGCAAGACTTTCTGCCCTCATTTGCGTTGATGATGACGGCGCGCAGCAAAGGTTTGACTGTAGATGACATAGAATCTTGGGCTGAGGTCAGTCCGATGCTGGATGGCAAGGATTTGGGCGCGGATATCGATTTTCAAATTTATCCTCGATTTTATCAAAACGGAAACGCTGCGTTCAAAACTATTTCGGTTGCCGATGTGCTCGATGGAACCGTGGAGCGCAACGAATTGCAGAACAAAATTGTCTTAGTCGGTCTCACCTCGCCGCGAGTGGCCCCAAGTTTGCTTTCCCCTGAAGGCGATCCGATCTCGACCACCTTAGCAACCGCTCACACTTTGTCTAGTCTGTTGAATCGTGAGTTTTTTCGAATGCCTGACACCGCGCGACAAGTGCGCATCGGGTTGATCATCGCACTCGGTCTTTACTTTATGTTCGGTATACAGTGTTTGCGGGCTAACACCGCCCTGTATCTGACCACATTTACGCTGCTGGTGCTGATAAACACTCATTTCATTTTAATGAGTTCGCAGGCCATATGGTTTCCGATGATGGCGGTTTTTGTGATGTTGTTGGTGGGCCATTTCTTTCTTGAAGCCCGCCATATAATGGCCTTTCGAATGCAAAATATGCGCGATGACTTATCGCAAGCCAATCGGCAATTAGGACAGGCGTTTCAGGCCCAAGGTCAACTCGATCAAGCGTTCGAAAAATTTCGCGCCAGCGACACGGACGAAACTTTGTTGTTACAGGTATACAACCTTGGTCTGGACTATGAACGTAAGCGACAATTCAATAAGGCGGTCTCAGCGTTTAAATTCATTCAAAACCATGACCGTGGGTATAATGATGTCAAAGATCGTATCGGTAAGAATGAAGATGCCGCTAACTCGATAACCCTGCAAGGTGCTAGTAATAGTGGGCCATCACCAAGCTTATTATCCAATAATTCGGGCGTGCAAAAGCCCAAGCTGGGTCGCTATGAAATCGGCGCAGAGATTGGTAAAGGCGCAATGGGAATGGTTTACCTTGGGCGCGATGAGAAAATAGGCCGAACTGTCGCAATAAAGACCATGTTGATTTCTGATGAATCGGATTCAGCGGCACGCGACTCGGTGAAGAAACGTTTCTTTCGCGAAGCAGAAGCGGCCGGTCGGCTTAACCACCCTAACATTGTGACTGTTTACGATGTCGGTGATGAGCAAGAGCTGGCTTATATCGCGATGGACTATCTGCCAGGCAAAGACCTATCGGCATACATAACTCTAGAAACCTTGTTGCCGGTAAGCCAAGTCTTTCAGATTGCGACCAATGTTGCACTGGCACTTGATTACGCGCACCAGCAAAAAGTGGTGCATCGCGATATCAAACCCGCCAATATCATTTACGATCCAAAAAAACGAAGCGCTAAGATCACCGATTTTGGCGTCGCCCACTTGACTGACGCGAGTAAAACGCGAACCGGGACAGTAGTAGGCAGCCCTTATTACATGGCGCCAGAGCAATTATCAGGTAAAAAGGTTGATGGCCGAGCTGATCTCTTCTCGCTTGGGGTTACGCTATTTCAAATGCTCACCTCAGAATTACCCTTTAATGGCGACTCGATGGCAAATCTGATGTACAACATCGCCAACGAGCCTCATCCGGACATTCGTAATTTACGTGGTGAATTGCCGAACTGCATTTGCGCGGTGATCAACAAAGCGCTGCAGAAAGAGGCTGACAAACGCTTTCAAACCGGTCGCGAAATGGGCGCCGCGATGAATGCCTGTCGCCCGCACATCAAGGAAATGGAAGTGGCTTAAACAGCTCTAACCGAATTCTGTTGTTGGCCAGCCTTAAGAGCCCTGAAAGAGTCTTAAGATGTGGTTTTTACTTTTTCTTCGGGTGGTCTTAATTGTTTGAAGTAACCCAACGCACGTTCGCGGGTGAATTTAAGGTCTAGGATCGGGCGCGGATAGTCAACCCCCAAGCGCAGCCCTGCCGCCGACAAGGTCGAGTCATCAGCAAGCCAGGGCTGGTGTCGATATTTCACCGGCAGTCCGGCCAGCTCGGGACAATAACGCGTTAAATACTCGCCGTCCGGATCGAATTTTTGGCTTTGCAACAACGGATTAAATACTCGAAAGTAAGGTGCTGCGTCGGCCCCGGAGCCTGCACACCATTGCCAGCCGGCACTATTGTTGGCCAGATCGGCATCGACTAAACAATCCCAAAACCACTGTGCGCCATGGCGCCAATGCAGCCCCATGTTTTTGATTAGAAATGAGGCGACGATCATTCTCACTCGATTGTGCATATAACCGGTTTGCCAGAGTTCGCGCATTCCTGCGTCGACGATTGGATAGCCGGTTTGCCCGCGCTGCCAAGCTTGCAGGCCAATGGCGTCGTCACGCCAAGGAAATTGATCAAATTTACGGTTGAAATTGGCATCGGGCAATTGTGGATACTGAAATAAAAGATGGTAGGCAAATTCACGCCAGCCGACCTCACTGCGAAAGCACTCGAGGTCAGGGCCTTGCGCGTTGAACGATTCTTGCTCAACCCGCTGCCAGATTTGATGGGGGGAGATTTCACCAAATACCAGGTGGGGTGAAAGCTTAGACGTGGCCTCACTGGCTGGAAAATCTCTGCCGTGGTTGTAACTTGATAAATCGGTGGTAATAAATGATTCAAGCTTTGCGATAGCGGCCTGTTCACCCACTTGCCAGTGCTCGATCATGGTTCCAGGCCAGTTCTTGCTCGGCAGTAATTTCAGCGACTCGAGGCTTTGGCTGTCGATTGCGTTGTTGACTGCGTCATCTGATGCCCATTCAAATTTCTCAGGTTGAGCCAGCGGCGCTCGCGGAGTAGGCTTAGGTAAGCAGCCCTTGCGATAGAACGCGGTGAAGACGCGATAGGGCGTGCCGTCGCCTTTTTGGATAGTCCAAGGCTCCCACAGCAGCGACGCGCTAAAACTCCTGGCTTTCGCTCCCGCCTGTTTTATCTGTTGTTTAATTTGTTTGTCGCGTTCCACGCCCCAAGGTTGGTAACAACGGTTCCAGACCACCGAGGTTGGTTTTAATTGATCGACTAGTCGAGACATTATCTCTCGAGCGTCACCGGAGAAAAAATGCAATTTGCCGTCTAAAGATTGATTCAGTGACTTAAGCGAATGATGCAGCCAGACGCGGCTTGCCGCACCCATAGACCAATCGGTCGAGTGGGTTTCATCGAAAATATAAATAGGCAAGACTCGAGCTGAACTGGCTGCAGCGAGCAGCGCTGGATTATCAGCCAGTCTCAGGTCTTGTCGAAACCAAACAATGCTGAGATCAGAATCCGGCATCAGTCAATCAACCCGACGACGAGCGGTCGGGTTGAATTCGATGATCGGATCATGCGTAACTTCGGCGAATCAGTGGGTTCAGTATGCGCGCAAACCAGCCAGTGAATTGAACAGGCCCCTCGGTTACTGCCAGGCAGATGCATTCTTGGTCGAGCGTTGCCATCGGAGTGTGCTGTTCTTGGCTGTTACGCACTAAAAAGTCACCTTGCCGATAGACCCCGTCTTCGTCTGAGAAGCTGCCCTCTAAAATGACCGTATACTCGTCACCCAAGTGGGTATGCGTGCTCGCCGACCCGCCGGCCTTAATTTTTAGCAGTTCAACCTTGGCACCATTGATGTCGCGGCACAATTCAACGCTGTGAATGTCTGCCGCCACGCGTTGCCAAGCAACATCGCTAAGATTGCCCTGGATGAATTGATGCAAGCATTTGGGTGCATCGGACTCTTGCTGTGGACTCGAGCAGCTTGCTTCAAGTGGTAAAGAATCGAGACGACTTAGCAACTCTTCCTTGACCGTTTCGCCAACGGGCGACGGCTTTAACTGTTGCATTAATTCGCCGCCCACACGATTCAACTGTTTCAAATTTTGGGTGCAACTGTGGCAGTGTTCCAAATGGGCAGAGACACATAATGCTTGGCTTAAAGGAAGGCTGCCTGCAGCATAAGAGACCAGCAATGCATCTTCCGGGTGATTAATATTTTGACTCATGGTTACCTCGCGACCAGAACGGCGAGCTTTTTGATTGCCAGACGGATACGGGATTTGACCGTGCCGAGGGGCAATTCAAGCTCATCGCTGGCTTGTTGATGACTTTTTCCCTCCAAATAGACCTTGGTTAGAATTTCTGCTTGCTCTTGCGGCAAATCTTTTAAGCGTTCAGTGACGTTTTGTTCAACTCGTATTTGATGCGCTAGTTGAAATGGCCCAGGCGACTCATCCACAATTTCATTAAATAGGTCGGTTGGGTCGATCTCAGTCGCATAGCGGCTGTTTCGCCGCAGGTAATCTATCCGACAGTTTCGAGCTAGGGTAAAAATCCAGGTGTTGAGGTTGGCTAATTTTGGATTGTATTTTTCGGCCTTCAGCCAGACTCGTACCATGACCTCTTGAACTAATTCGTCGGCAAGCAACTCTGCACCATGCTCTCGGGCTAAACTGTAGGATCGAATCTTCGGCGCATAGTGATCAAAAAGCTCGGCGAAGGCTCTTTTATCACGGGCTTCAGCGACGCGTTTGATCAGCGCGCCAAGGGTTGCCAATTTGTCGTCGGAAAACTTTTTGTCTCCCATTGCTGTTGTCATTCCGCTTCTGCTTCGATTCAGGTTCCCATTATACGCAAAAAACACGCTCCCGGATCACCCCGATTAGTTGGGTGGATGACCTGGCGCACAGTGATCCGTCATCAGTCTTTTACCGTATATTGCCTACGATTTTAGTGAGGTGAGGTTAATGTCAGCGAACGCAATTGGTTGGGTCGAACAGGGGCGAGTGCCTGACAGCTTGATACGTGCCGGGATCCGCCGTCTGCTGCGACAGCGGATTGATGAGATTGCCTCGGAGAATTGTGAAGAGGCGGCTGAGCGATTGGCTGCTTTTGTTGAAATGATGGATTCGGCATCGGTTGCGCCAATACCTCAAAAGGCCAACGAACAACACTATGAGGTGCCCGCTAGTTTTTTTTCTGAGGTGTTAGGTGAGCATCGAAAATACAGCAGCTGTTATTGGCCAGATCAAGCGAGTAGTTTGGAAGATGCCGAAGCCGCCTCGCTTCGAATTACCTGTGAGAGGGCCGAGTTAGTTGATGGCATGCGGGTGTTGGAGCTCGGCTGTGGTTGGGGTTCTTTGACGCTCTGGATAGCGACCCATTATCCTAATTGTCAGATAACTGCGGTTTCTAATTCAAATAGCCAACGGCGCGAAATAGAAACACGTGCCGCGCATGCGGGAGTGACTAATATTGAGGTTATTACCGCCGATATGAATGACTTTGACACCAAGCAACGGTTCGACCGAGTGGTGTCCTTAGAAATGTTCGAGCACATGCGCAACTATCGCCTGTTGTATCAGCGCATTCATGATTGGTTGTTGCCGGGCGGACAGTTCCTAATGCATGTTTTTTGCCATCGGCTAGTGCCTTATGAGTTTGTCGACCGAGATGCTAGCGACTGGATGAGTAGACACTTCTTCAGCGGTGGAATTATGCCTAGTGACGCGTTACCCAAGCATTTTCAAGATCATTTGCGGTTGCGTAATCATTGGCGATGGAATGGCGAGCACTATGCAAAAACGCTAAACGGCTGGCTAGCTCGAATGGACCAACGCAGAGCTCAGGTAATGCCGATCTTAGAGCAAACCTATGGCGATGATGCAGAAATTTGGTGGTCACGCTGGCGCGTATTTTTTATCGCTTCGGCAGAACTGTTCGGGTTTAATCATGGCCAAGAATGGTGGGTTAGCCACTATCTGTTTCAGCGGCCCGCTGACTGAGCCGCCTAAGGATTCGAGATGCACCTCGCGATTAACATCATCTTTTACCAAATCTGTTGGTTTGCCTGCATCATCAGCGCGGCCAAGCAGTTGCCTTTGGTCGGCGTGGCGACGGTTGTCTTGGCGGTTGGTTATCATCTGTTTCGCGCTCGACAACCAAAAACCGAGGTTCTGTTGTTGATCTTGGCGGCTATCATTGGCGCTATATGGGACAGTTTTTTGGTTGCGGCCGGATGGCTGGTTTACCCGTCGGGAACCTTGATCGAGCTAACCGCACCTTATTGGATCGTGGCGATCTGGGTTGCTTTTGCGACGACTTTCAACGTCAGCTTGCGATGGTTCAAACAGCGATTGTTGTTGGCTGCGGGCCTAGGAGCAGTTGGCGGCCCACTAGCATTTCTGGCAGGCGCAGGCCTTGACGGCGTTGTCTTTGTAGACCAAACCGTCGGCTTGGTCGCTCTGGCGATCGGCTGGGGCGCCCTAATGCCGACCATGATGTGGCTGTCCAATCGCTTCGATGGCTTTGCGCTGGCGCAATCGGTTTCAAGCGACTCGCAAGCGATGCGGGGATGATTCGATGAACTTCGATTGGACAACAAATTGGACCGCCTATATCGCCGGCTTAGGCGCTCTCTTGGTAGCGGCTTTGGCGGTATGGCTATTAAGCTTGTTGAAACGCAACGTTAGCATCGTTGATAGTCTTTGGGCGCCGATGTTCTTGGTCGCCTGCGTTGTCTATGCCGGGGAGCTGGCCGAAACCGGTCCGCGAGAACCGATGATTTTGCTGTTGGTCGGTCTCTGGGCGCTGAGATTGGCTGGCTACATTACTTGGCGCAACTGGGGCGAAGCTGAAGATCGGCGATATCAGGCAATCCGCGCCAATAACCAGCCGAATTTCGGATTCAAAAGCGTATATATCGTTTTCATTTTGCAAGCTGTGCTCGCTTGGGTAATCTCCCTGCCACTGATCACTGCTATGGCAAGTCACGTGCCATTGAACGCACTCGATTATGCGGGCTTTGGACTTTGGCTTGTCGGCATGTGTTTCGAAGCCGGTGGTGATGCGCAGCTCACTCGTTTCAAGTCAAATCCTGAGAACCAAGGAAAGGTAATGAATGCCGGACTGTGGCGTTACACGCGTCATCCCAACTATTTCGGCAATGCCTGTATCTGGTGGGGTTTCGGTTTGATCGCGCTGGCGGCTGGTTCATGGTGGCCGCTGTTTTCGCCGTTGTTAATGACTTTTTTGTTGCTGAAAGTGTCGGGGGTTACGCTGCTTGAACAAGATATTGGCGAGCGGCGTCCGGGCTATGCTGACTACATGACACGCACCAGCGCGTTCTTCCCATGGCCGCCGAAAAAAAACGGCACAGCAAAATCGAAAGTTACCAACGCTAATGGCACAAAGTCGGATAGATGAACCGTGCATCGCGTTATTCCAGTTTAACCCTGTTGGCGGTCGCAATCGTTAGCGTTGCGGTTCAAGCATCGACTAACGAGGCGATCGAGGAATATTGGTTTGAGGTTTCGCTCGATCTGAAGCCGCTAGGAAAGCATCGGTTTGTGGTCGCGCGAAGCGCGGATTCGCAGACAGTTGAGATCGAGGCTGATTTTAAGTATAGATTTTTTGGCATACCGGTTTACCGCTATCAGCATCGCAATCGTGAAGTCTGGCGAGACGGTTGCTTGCAATCGATCAGCTCAACAACCAATGACAATGGTGATCAGCTTTCAGTCGAAGGCCAATTGGTTGCCGAAGGATTCAAGATTAGCACTCAAGATCAACAACGGCTGCTCGCGACCCAGTCCCAGTGTGTTATGACATTTGCTTATTGGGATCAATCCTTGTTGCAGCAATCGGAGTTACTCAACGCGCAAACCGGAGAGATTCTGCCTATTGAGGTTCGTTTCGTCGGTCTAGAAAAGCTGCAATTGCCAGAACGCGTCGCTTCAAGTCGCCGGTATAGGCTATTGAACGAAACCAAGGATATCGACATTAACGTCTGGTATGAGCAAGGCAATGCGCGTTGGCTGGGGTTGCAATCGGTGGTCGACGGCGACCGATTGATTCGATATCAGCCGGTCAGCAAAGATCTATCTGTTAAAGACTTGCCAAAAACACCTTCTGTTAATGCGCTGCTAG
Source organism: uncultured Gammaproteobacteria bacterium (assembly GCA_965364115.1). Classification (GTDB taxonomy): domain Bacteria; phylum Pseudomonadota; class Gammaproteobacteria. Next base: position 9,793 of record CBDTWQ010000001.1, read on the forward strand.
GAGAAAGTTAAAAAATGAGGCCGATTTCGAGAATACTGATTATGCTGTTTAGTCTGATTTCAATTGGCGCCTGCGCCACGCCACAACCGATTCGAACCGAAAGCAACGTTGACCTTGAGCGTTTCATGGGTGATTGGTATGTGATTGCCAACATTCCAACCTTTGTTGAAAAAGGTGCCCACAACGCGGTTGAGTCCTATCGATTGGACGACGACGGCAGCATCGAAACCACCTTCAGCTTTAGCGCTGATGGCTTTGATGGTGAGAAGAAGGTTTATAGCCCGCGAGGATTCGTTCGAGATGAAGAATCGAACGCAATTTGGGAAATGCAGTTTATTTGGCCGTTCAAAGCTGAGTATCGAATCATGTATCTGAGTCCGGAATATAGCCTGACGATTGTCGGGCGCTCTGCGCGAGACTATGTTTGGGTGATGGCGCGTCAGCCCAGTATTAGCGAAGCTGAGTATCAAGCGATGCTTAGCTTGCTCGATGAAGAAGGCTATGATGTCTCGATGATTGAGAAAGTGCCGCAAAACTGGGGCGACTCGAATGATATTTGATCTGAATTCGAAAAGGCTGCGTACTCTGCCCATGACTTCTTCCCAACCAGTGTTAGACCGATTCAAAAGAACTTATCGACAACTGCATCAGATGGGCCCTAGCGAGTTGTGCCAGCTTTATGCGAATGACATTGTGTATCGCAATCCGGCGGCTGCAATACGAGGGCTGGTCAGGCTCGAAGATTACGTGGCGGAGTTGAGTTCTAATTTGAACCATTGCCGATGTGAATTTCTCGATCAAAGTGGCAATAACAGCAACCTCTACTTGAAATGGATGCTGCATTTTCGGCATGCTAAATTGGGCAATCGATTAATCACCCTGCGTGGCGCGAGCCATTTGCAAATCGAAGAGAAAATAACTTTCCAAGAAGATTTGTTTGATATGAGCGCCATTCTCTCCGATCAGTTGGCTTTTTTGGGCCACCTCAATCGTCTGTTTAAGTTGCGATTAGCCAGTTAGCCCAGCGAGAAAATAGGCATATGAAATTAGCGATTATCGGCGCCGGCATTTCAGGCTTAAGCGCGGCTTATTATCTGCACCGCGACCACCACATTACGGTTTTTGAGCAGGCCTCTGAGATTGGCGGCCACACCGCTACTGTGGATCTTGAGGAGGAAGGCCAAAGTTATTCGATAGACACGGGTTTTATCGTTTTCAACGATTGGACCTACCCCAAATTCATCGAACTGATGCAGTTGCTCAAGGTCGAATCTCAACCAACCGAGATGAGTTTCAGCGTGCGCTGTGACAATAGTGGGGTCGAATATGGCGGCAGCACGGTGAACACGCTCTTTGCGCAGCGCCGAAACTTACTGCGATCCTCGTTCCATCGAATGTGGATGGATATTTTACGCTTCAATCGAGAAGCGGTGCGCGACCTCGACGCCGGCGTGATAAAGCTCGATACCACGTTGGATGAATATCTGCGTTCTAATGACTATTCGGAGTCTTTCATTTTCCAATATCTGATTCCGATGGGCTGTGCGATATGGTCGTCCTCGACCCAGCGGATGCTCGAATTCCCGCTTCATTTCATGGTTCGTTTTTGTCAAAATCACGGTTTGTTAAGCGTCAGTGACCGCCCTCAGTGGCGAGTCATCAAAGGGGGGGCTCGCACTTACTTGGAGCCATTGACGCGTGGTTTTGCAGAGAACATTGTAATTGATGCTGAGATTGCAGCGGTGCGCCGCCTGCCTGACTCGGTGCTGGTTGAGATGGCTGACGGTCAGCAGCAGTCTTTTGATCAGCTTGTGTTTGCCTGCCACAGCGATCAGGCGCTGTCCTTGTTGAGCGATGCCCAACCGATCGAACGCAGCGCATTGAGCAGCATTCCCTATCAGAAAAACGAGGTGGTGCTGCACACTGATGATCGGGTGTTGCCGAGGCAGCGACTCGCCTGGTCGAGTTGGAATTACTGGCTACGTCAGCAGTTTCAGGAACGCGCCGTTTTGACCTACAACATGAATATACTTCAAGGCCTTCAATCGGACTCAACCTTCTGCGTGACCTTAAACGCGTCAGAAACAATAAACCCCGCCTTGATCAAACGCAGATTCGAATATAGCCACCCCGTGTTTTCACTCGACTCAGTGACCGCGGTTAGTCAAATTGAAGCATTCAATGGTTCGAATCGAACTTGGTTTGCAGGTGCCTATCTAGGTAACGGTTTTCACGAGGATGGAGTCGCCAGCGCTCGCCGAGTGGCGGATGGCATCAATCGAAGCGTTCAATCAACCGCGCCAATGACCTTTGCCAGTGCTAATGCATAGCGCGATTTATCAGGGCTTTCTTCGCCACCGGCGGTTTCAGCCGCGAAGCCATCAGTTTACCTATTCGATATTCATGATGTACTTAGATTTGGATGAACTATCGGAGGTTCTCAAACTCTCGCGGTTTTGGTCCGAAAAAGCCTGGCGTCCCGCACGGTTTCGGCGCAGCGACTTCTTGGGAGACCCGACAACCCCATTGGGCGATGCGGTTCGACAACGAATTAGGCAAGAAACAGGTGAATGGCATCAAGGGCCCATCCGGTTGTTGGCCAATCTGCGTTACTTTGGTTTTAACATCAACCCGATCAGTTGCTATTACTGTTTCGATCAGCAGAATGTTTTGCAATACATAGTCGCTGAAGTGACCAATACACCATGGCAGGAGCGACAAAGCTATGTGCTCAAATGTGATCCGCAAGATCGATTTCAGCGTATCAATTTTCGCAAGCTGATGCATGTTTCACCGTTCAATCCTATGGAGATGGAGTATCACTGGTGCAGTAATGACCCGGGCAAGATTTTGAGTCTTAATCTCGAATGTCGAAGCGGTGAGAGTGCCCAAGTTGATGCGACTATGGCCTTAAAAAGGCATGATATAAACGAAGCCAGCTTACGCGGCGTAATTTTCAGAATGCCGTGGATGACTGTAAAAGTAGCGGGCGCGATTTATTGGCAGGCGCTAAAACTTTGGCTAAAACGAATCCCGGTTTATGATCATCCCAAGCTCGAAAAATTGAGCCCGGGTAGTCAACCAACCAACAACCAACTCAAGTTATAACCATGAATACGTTAGAAACGAGCGTTACCAAATCAATCGAAACCAGCCTAGTTGATACCCATTCGATCAAGCAATTTGCACCAATGTCGAAATTGGCCAGAAGCCAGGTGTTTAAATTTTTACAAGGCATACCGCACGGCCACCTAGTGTTCGAAGATTGCGAAGGCTCCTATGATTTTGGCGCAACGGACAATGCCTCAACATTGAAAGCCACAGTGCGGATCATTGACCCTAGCGCCTACCAAGACCTGGCTTTTGGTGGTTCAATCGGTGGTGCCGAAGCTTATATGCTCGGTAAATGGGAAACTCCCAATCTGCTTGATCTGACCCGTCTTTGGTCGGCTAACATCGATTTTATGAACGCCTTGGACGACTCCAGACGGCTCTGGCAGCGACTCGCCGATAAAGCGCTGCATTGGTTTAATCGCAACACCACTCGACAAGCGCGAAAAAATATTTCCCGTCATTACGATTTGAATAACGAGTTTTTCGCGTTGTTCCTAGATCCTGAAATGATGTACTCCTCGGCAATCTTTCCTAAAACAGACAGCAGTCTCGACGAAGCGGCGGTCTATAAGCTAGAGGTGATTTGTCAAAAGCTTGAATTGAAACCGTCTGATCACTTACTTGAAATTGGCACCGGTTGGGGTGGGCTTGCGGTCTATGCGGCCAGTCGCTATGGCTGCAAAGTCACCACGACGACCATTTCAGAAGCGCAATTTGAAGCCGCTCAAGCACGCGTCCAGGCGGCCGGTCTGGAGGCGAAGATCACGGTGTTAATGAAAGATTATCGAGATTTAGAAGGCCAGTTTGACAAGTTGGTCTCAGTTGAAATGATCGAAGCGGTTGGTCATGCCTATTATCGTCAGTACTTTAGTGGTTGCGCATCATTGTTGAAGCAAAATGGTTTGATGCTGCTGCAAGCAATCACGATTCCTGATCAGCGCTATGAGTATGCGTGCACCTCGGTTGATTTCATCCAGCGCTATATTTTCCCCGGCGGTTCACTGCCGTGTCACGATGCGATCTTGTCCACGGTCAAGCGCAACACGGATCTGGTCATGGTGGGGATGCAGGAAATTGGTCTGGACTATGCGAAAACGCTCGATAGTTGGCGTCACCGTTTTCTAGGTAAGCTCGATCAGGTTAAGGCGTTGGGCTTTGACGACAGTTTCATTCGAATGTGGCACTACTATCTGTGTTACTGCCAGGGCGGGTTTGAAGAGCGCATTATTGGCACTTCGCAAATATTGTTTGCCAAGCCAGGTTGGCGCGACACTCGGGCCTGATTGAGTACAGACTTAACTGCTAGCTATGCTTTCGCGGCGGCAAGCCGGTGTGCTGAGTTAGCAGTTTGCCCTTTTGAAGGCGGACAGACTGTTTGTTTTGGCTGTTTTTCCTGCGCGGGCTTTGATAGCTGCCAGCGCTTCGCGGTTGACGTTTGGCAATCAATTGATCTTTGTTACTGCCGATTAAATCCTCTCGACCCATATCAACTAACGCATCATGCAGTAGTTGCCAGTTAGCGGGGTCATGGTAGCGCAAGAAAGCTTTATGCAGTCGCCGCTGGCGGTCGCCCTTGACCGTGGTGACGGTCTCACTATCGTTCTTGACCCGTTTCAGCGGATTCTTACCGGTATGGTACATCGCCGTCGCGGTCGCCATTGGTGACGGATAGAAATTTTGCACTTGATCAGCGCGAAAGTCGTTGCGCTTGAGCCACAGTGCGAGGTTCATCATGTCCTCATCGGTAGTGCCCGGGTGCGCGGCGATGAAATAAGGGATCAGATATTGCTCTTTGCCGGCTTTTTTGCTGAATTTCTCAAACAGCGCTTTAAACCGATCGTAACTGCCCATGCCGGGTTTCATCATCTTCGATAGAGGTCCTTGCTCGGTGTGCTCGGGGGCAATTTTCAGATAGCCACCGACATGATGGGTGACTAACTCTTCAACGTATTCGGGTGACTCAATAGCGAGGTCATAACGCAGCCCGGAGCTGATCAGCACCTTCTTGACCCCATCGAGGCCGCGAGCCTCGCGATACAGCTCAATCAGTGCCGAATGGTCGGTGTTGAGGTTGTCGCAGATGCCAGGGTAAACGCAGGAAGGTCGTCGGCATGAGGCTTCAATGGCTTTCGATTTGCAGGCAATTCGATACATATTGGCGGTAGGTCCACCGAGGTCGGAAACCACGCCGGTAAAGCCTGGCACCTTGTCGCGCATGGCTTCGATTTCAGCCAAGATTGATCCTTTCGAACGATTCTGAATGATCCGGCCTTCGTGCTCGGTGATCGAACAAAAGGTGCAACCACCGAAACAGCCGCGCATGATATTCACCGAAAAACGAATCATTTCATAAGCAGGGATGCGTGCGCCCTGGTAGCTCGGGTGTGGTACACGGGCATAGTCAAACCCAAACACGTAATCCATTTCCTCGGTCGACAATGGAATTGGCGGTGGATTGAACCAGATCTTTTGCCCACCTTGGTTTTGCACCAGTGCCCGCGCGTTGCCGGGGTTGGTTTCGAGATGCAGCACTCGGCTGGCATGCGCATAAAGCACTGGGTCGCGAGTGACGTCGTTGAAAGAAGGGAGCCTAATGACGGTCTTAAAGCGCTGCTCAAGTTTTTGTTTGACGCGAGCTAGTTTGTCGCCCAGCACCACCTCTGAACGGGAGGACAGTTCCTTATTGGGCGCCTCCTCACAAACACTTTCGTCGATGATTTGGTAAGGACTGAGCGGCTTCTCAACTCGACCTGGTTTGTCAACGTTAGTTGAGTCGATCACGGTCCAGTCGGCAGGCAAGTCCTTGATGAAGAAAGCGCTGCCACGAATGTCGGTGATATCCTCAATTGCTTCTCCGCTGGCAAGCCGTTGAGCGATTTCGACAATGGCACGTTCGGCATTGCCATAGAGCAACAGGTCGGCCTTGGCATCGGCCAAAATAGAGCGGCGCACTTTATCTTGCCAATAGTCATAGTGCGCAATTCGGCGCAACGAAGCTTCGATCCCGCCGATCACAATCGGACAATCAGTAAATGCTTCCCGGCATCGTTGCGCATAGACGATGGAGCAACGGTCGGGGCGCTTGCCACCGATGTCATCGGCGGAGTAGGCATCGTCGCTACGAATCTTGCGGTCCGCGGTGTAGCGATTGATCATAGAATCCATGTTGCCAGCAGTAACGCCAAAAAATAAATTCGGTTTACCCAGCGCTTTGAACGGATCGGTCGAATGCCAATCAGGCTGTGCGATGATGCCGACTCGAAAACCCTGGGCTTCCAATAGTCGACCGATGATCGCCATGCCAAAACTGGGGTGGTCCACATAGGCATCACCGGTGACGATGATAATGTCACAGGAATCCCAGCCGAGCTGAGTCATTTCTGCGCGAGACATCGGCAGAAAAGGTGCGGTGCCAAAACACTCAGCCCAGTAAAGTGGATACTGGTTGATTGGTTTGGCTTCGGATGTGAGTTCGAATGACATGGCGGGCGAGTCTACCTGATTTTCCGACAAGCTTCGCGAACTAGCTCGCAGCTTGGTCAAATAGGAGAATGGTTTGAAGGCATTAAGGTGTTTTTTCTGAGATGGCGGTCAGTTTGGCCTTTAGAGTTGCGCTAAACCATAATAATGTAGTCCGCTAATTCGAATATTAGTGGCGAATCTCAATTGGAATGCCACACTCGCTAAGCGCGTCTAACTAAAGTATCAGATTGAAGATCGCCAGCATCAACAAAGTGATTATGGCTGTGCGCCGAAAGAGCTTCTCTGAGGCTTGACGAAAACCTTTTGAACCGAGCCAAGTGCCGAACAAATAAGTCACCGCACTGGGTGCCGCGGTGACGATGTCATCGACCCCGGTGGTGCCACTGAATAATGAAACCAGTGCAAAGCCAGGCACCGCGAAAGACGACCATGAAATGATTAAGCTGCGCCCGGCGTCTTTGCCATAAGGCCCCAGTAGAATCGCTACCACCGCAATTAAAGCGATATAAGAACCGCCAAAAACCAGACCGGAGATGAGTCCGACCATGATTAGCCCAATCGGTGACATCGGCTTTTTATAGCGCAAGCCTAATAGCATTAGTAGGCAATCGCCTGTTTCATCAACGCCGGGTCGAGTTCGATCAACAACCAATGACCTACAGGCATCATTAGAAGTGTTGGAACCACGAGATAAGTGGTCGCGCGCCAATCGATCTCGCGATATATTGTTTTGAATAGATAAATGCTGGCGACGAAGTCGACCGCCAGAATCTTTGAGACGATACTGTAAGGGGTGAAAAACAAAGTCAGAATCGCAATCATAAAGGCGGGGCCACCAAAACTGGTAAATCCGCGTACCAAACCAGCCCCGAAGGCCACGCTGGCGATCATCAAAAAGCTGGGTTCGGCCGAAAATTGCGCGGCAAAACTCATTGCCTATGCCTAAAAACCAGCAAAGTAATCGCTCCGGCAACTAAGCCCCAAAAAGCGGCGCCGATCTCAAATAGAGTTATTCCAGACGCGGTCACCAGAAACGTGATCACTGCGGCTTCGCGCGAAGAGGCATCGGATATAGCGCTGTGCAGGCTGTTGGCAATGGTGCTAAGTAGAGCGAGCCCCGCCAATGCGAGCACGAATTCGTTTGGGAAAGCGGAGAGCAGGCCCGCAATCGTTGCACCAAATAATCCGAGGAGGAGGTAAAAGATGCCGCTGCTAAGACCCGCCAAGTATCGTTTACTGGGGTCTTCGTGAGCTTCTGGGTTAGTGCAAATCGCCGCGGTGATGGCGGCTAAGTTGATCGCAAACCCGCCGAAGGGTGCGAGTAGCAGCGTGGCCAAGCCGGTCCAACTGATCAGCGGTGATATTGGCGGCTGGTAGCCTGAGGCTCGCAACACTGCGATTCCGGGAATGTTTTGGGATGCCATGGTGACGACAAATAACGGAATGCCCACACTGATCAATGCATTCCAGGAAAATTCAGGACTAACCCAATGCAGATCGCCGATGGAGAAACTTAAGTCGCTGAAATCAAGCAAATCGAAGAAGCCACTGACCAGCACACCTGCGGCCAAGACTAATAAGATAGCGTAGCGTGGGATCAGTAGCTTGCCGATCAGGTAGGTCGCAAACATTATCAACACCAGTTCAAACTGAGACTCCATCGAAACGAAAATATTCATCCCAAATTGGAAAAGAATGCCGGCCAGCATCGCTGCTGCAATTGGCATTGGGATTTTGTCAATAACCCGCGCAAACCAGCCGGTTACGCCACAGAGCGTGATCAAGACGGCCGAAAAAATAAACGCGCCGATCGCATGGTTCAAACTGATGCCATCCAGCGAAGTCACCAACAAGGCGGCCCCAGGGGTTGACCAAGCGGTGATGATGGGCATTTTATAGCGCAGTGATAAGCCGAAACTGGTGAGTCCCATGCCAATCCCGAGCGCCATTATCCAAGAACCAATTTGTACCTCGTTGGCGCCAGCAGTTTGCGCGGCTTGAAAAATAATGACTGCTGAGGCGGTATAGCCGACCAGCACGGCGATAAATCCAGCGACGATTGCCGGCAGATGAAGATAGTCTTTAAAATGCATGGAAATCCGTAAAGTCGGGGCTAGCGTGCTTAAGGCACCAAGATGTTGTCGCTATGACCCTGGTCGAAACAATTTTAAAGCTGGACGAAAAATCGGCTAGCCAGCTTCTCTAGCCCAGAATAACACCCGAAATAAGCGGCAGAAACAGAAAAAAGGTCTTCTTGGTGGCGGGTCGGGCGAATATTGCGGCGATTTAATGAAGTTCGAAGTAACCGTTAAATTGAATCCTCAGCTAGTGGGTTTTAACGCCGAGCCGACGTGTTTTCGAATCGCGTGGGCCGCCGCGGTGAAACCGAAACTAGCGGTCACGCCGACAAATGAACCGATCCCAGTTGCGCAATCGAGCGAGCTACGTTCTGGCTGCGTTGGTTTGGCATAGCTGATCGTGCCGTCGGCAGCCGGATAGAGTGGCTGCTCAGTGGAAAACACACAATCCATCGAATAGCGGCGCTTTGGATTACGGCTATAACCTAACTTTTGGCGCAAGGTCGATCGAATTTTGGCTAGCAGAGGGTCGTTGTAGCAGATCGTTAAATCAGCAATTTGTATCTGGGTTGGATCGAGCCGGCCACCGGCACCACCGGTTGAAATACATCGAATTTTATGACGGCGGCAATAATGCATCAGGCTCAGCTTGTGGCTAGCGTGATCGATCGCGTCAATCACATAGTCATATTGAAAGAGGTCAAATTTTTCAATGCTGCCCCGAGTGACCAGATCGTCAATCGCGTTGCATTGACAGTCGGGGTTGATCGACAAAATGCGTTCTCGCATCACCTCAACTTTGGCTCGCTGGAGACTATCCACAGTGGTATGAAGTTGGCGATTGGTGTTGCTGATATCGATATCGTCATGATCGATCAGGGAAATCTTGCCGATTCCGGAACGGGCGCAGGCTTCGGCGGCCCAAGAGCCAACTCCGCCAACACCCACCACGCAAAAATGCGCCTGCTGCAGCCGGTCGAGCGCGGCTGTGCCATAGACTCGAGTGAGCCCTTCAAAACGTTGCTGATAAAGATTGCTGGGCATGAATGAGAAACAGTTGGATAACCTCGTTCAAGTGTATTGGTCTATCGACGATCTGTCATTACAATGGAGCCGCTGTTACGCCGGTCAAATCAGGAGTCATGTGAAAACCGCTTGTTTGTTTACGATCTCGGCGCCATCGGGTGCGGGGAAAACTAGTTTAGTCAAAGCGCTGTTGCAGAAACGCGACGACTCATTGGCTGTCTCTGTCTCGCACACCACACGTGCGATGCGCAGTGGTGAGGTCGATGGTGCCGCTTATCATTTCGTCAATGCAGCAGAATTTCAACGGATGGTCGATAGCGATGAGTTTCTCGAGCATGCGCAAGTCTTCGATCATCACTATGGCACCGCGCGGGCTGCGGTCGAAACCCTGCTCGCAAGCGGTCGTCATGTGATTTTAGAGATCGATTGGCAGGGTGCGCGACAGGTCAAACAGCAAATGCCGGAGACGATTGGCATATTTGTGCTGCCACCCTCATTGACTGCGCTCGAAGATCGATTGCGCGGTCGCGGCACTGACGATGAGGCGACCATCGCGCGCCGAATGCGCGATGCTGAGCGAGAAATGTCGCACTATGGAGATGCCCAATATCTAGTCATCAATGAGGAGTTCGATAACGCTTTGCTCGATCTTGACGCGATTATTCAGGCCCAAGGCTTGTCTCTTTATCAGCAGAAAAGTCGGCATCAAACTTTGATCGATTCCATTCCGATTCAGCCCGACGTGATTGAAAAAAATTAAATTCCTTTAAGTTTCAACTATATTTGGCTATGATTGCGGCCCTTTTTTCTAGCATGCCCCCTACTGGAGTTTTTGCATGGCGCGAATTACCGTGGAAGATTGTCTCGAGCACGTCGAAAACCGATTTGATTTGGTGTTACTCGCCTCTCGCCGCGCGCGCCAAATTGCGCAAGGTGCTGAGCCATTGGTTCCGGCCGAGAACGACAAGCCCACGGTTCTCGCATTGCGTGAAATTGCGGAGAATCTGATCACTGATGCTTCGATGGACGAAATGGAGGCTAAGGCTCAAATAGAGAAGATCTCGACCGATGATGATTTGATTCGGCAAATAGCCCAAGCCAGCATGCAAGCCGAAATCCAGCCTGAGTAGTTAGCCTGACGACTCAGTCGGATTGGCTGACCTGAAAACCGATCTGCGGCTGCGGATTGGGTCGATCAATTAGACAATGCTGAGATCTATGTCCCAGACTTAGGCTCGTCTTCTGTCGACCCTTGTTAAATGTGTTATAAGTCCCATTATCACTAGTGTTAAAGTAAAGGCTGGTTAATAAAATAAATGGCGGCAAATCACGCCAATCTGTTCAAAGTTATCGCAGCCGATGTCAGCGTTAGCGCGGATCAAACCGGCATCGCTGAACTTCGCAGCGAACTAGAAACCTATCTTGAACCCTCCCAGGTCGATGAAATATATCGTGCCTATATGGTCGGCGCGCGAGCACATGAAGGTCAAAGCCGAGTCTCCGGTGAACCTTACATTAGCCATCCGGTTGCAGTGGCGCGCATATTGGCAGAAATGCGAATGGATAGTAAAAGCATCGTGGCTGCGATACTGCATGATGTTATTGAAGATACCCCCACCTTAAAAGAACACATCGCTGAACAATTTGGTCAAGAGGCGGCCGAGCTAGTCGACGGTGTTAGCAAGCTGACTAAGATTGATTTTCGCAGCAAGGCGGAAGCGCAGGCAGAGAATTTTCGCAAGATGATGCTGGCAATGGTGAAAGACATTCGTGTCATCATCATCAAGTTAGCTGATCGTCTGCATAATATGCGAACGCTAGACGCAATGCGGCCAGATAAGCGCCGCCGAATTGCTCGAGAAACGATGGATATTTACGCGCCGATCGCCAACCGGCTCGGAATTTTCAAGATGCGATATGAATTGCTAGACCTTGCGATCAAGGCAGCCTATCCGATGCGCTATCGAGCCATCGAAAGCGCTTGCAAGCGCGCCGTTGGTCATCGCAAAGAAATATTTAACACCATCGAAGCTGCGATCTCGCAGCGGCTGAGCGACGCCGGGGTTGAAGCTTCGGTCAAGTATCGGCAGAAAAACATTCATAGCATCTATTTGAAGATGAAAGAAAAAAAGGTCCGCTTCGCTGAAATTAAGGATGTCTTTGGGGTGCGGATTCTGACTCAGTCAGTTGATGACTGCTATCGAGTTTTGGGCATAATGCATGGTCTTTACAAGCCCCTCCCGGGTAAGTTCAAAGACTATTTGGCGATTCCCAAAACCAATGGTTATCAGTCTTTGCACACCAGTTTGTTCGGGCCGCATGGTGTCGCCATTGAGATTCAGATTCGAACCGCGGATATGGACTATTTTGCCGAATCAGGTATCGCTGCACATTGGATATACAAAGAAGGTGAGACTAACTCGGGTAGTGGACAGAATCGAGCTTTGGAATGGCTTAAAAACCTGTTGGAAATGCAGCAAAAATCAGGCAGCTCACAAGAGTTTTTGGAAAGCGTTAAAGTCGACCTTTTCCCGGATGAAATATATGTCTTCACCCCAAAAGGTGATATCAAGAAGTTGCCGCGTGGCGCGACACTGGTTGATTTTGCCTACGCGGTGCATACCGACGTCGGCAATACCTGTGTCGCTGCGCGGGTTGATCATCAAATGTCGCCTCTTGACAGCCCGCTTTACAATGGCCAAACGATTGAGATTATTAGCTCAGAGTCGAGTCGACCGCATCCGAGTTGGCTTGATTTTGTGACCACTGCCAAAGCGCGGACTAACATACGTCATTTCCTCAAGTCGCTGCAGGAAGATGAGGCGGTTTCTTTAGGCCAGCGTTTGCTGCAACAGTCGGTGGCCCAAATCAAGGGTCGAGACGTCGCTATTTCTAAGGCCAGGTTTAAAAAGGTGTTGAACCAATATCACCTGTCGAGTGAAAAAGAGTTGCTAGCCGAGATCGGTCTGGGGAATCGGAATTCTAGCTTGGTTGCCAAAGCCATGTTCGATGTGGAGGTGGATTCCGCCTCTTTTGACAATACCGGTAAGCCCCTCGCAATTAAAGGCACCGAAGGCATGGTGGTCTCTTTTGCCAAGTGTTGTCGACCGGTGCCCGGCGATGCGATTGCCGGTTTTATGTCATCGGGAAAAGGGATTGTTGTTCATCAGCGCAACTGCCCTAATTTTGGCGAGCGCAGCAAAGATGATCGGCAGTTGTCAATGCAATGGTCAGAGCATGTGGAAGGCGAGTTTCTAACCTTTATGCGGGTTCAGGTTGCCAACCAGCGCGGCGTTCTAGCCACGCTAGCCGCCACAATCGCGAATATGTCATCCAATATTGAGCAGGTCAGTTTGACCGAGAAAGATGGCCGAATATCAACCATCGAGTTTGTTATCGCGGTGAGTGATCGAATCCATCTAGCTCGAATCATGAAGCGATTACGCCGTTTAGACGTGGTCAACCGAATTTGGCGGCGCTAACTAAGCTCTTTTTTTGCCGATAGTCATGGGCTTCTGCGTGACAAAGCCTTCCGAAGCATTAAATTTTCTAGCGCCTTACGAATCGACTCGCGAATAGCTATCCCGTTCTTGATGGTTTTTAATGATGATTTGTTGCAAGGCTTAATCCATAATTGCCGATCATTTAGGGGGAGGGACTAATGGCTAAGACAATCATTCAAACCGATAATGCGCCACAGGCGATAGGCACCTATTCGCAAGCGGTGAAAGTAGATAAAACAGTTTATGTTTCCGGGCAGATTCCTCTTGTCCCCGCCAGCATGGAGCTGGTCGAGGGTGGTATTAAGGCTGAAATCACGCAGGTTTTCGACAATCTTCAGGCGGTCACCGAGGCGGCGGGCGGCAATCTAGCGGATGTCGTCAAGTTGACCATTTATTTGACCGACCTCAGCAACTTTCCAAGCGTAAACGAGATTATGGCAACCTATTTCGAGCAGCCCTACCCGGCACGTGCGGCGATTGGTGTTTCAGCCTTGCCGAAAGGGGTGGGTGTGGAAATGGATGCGGTGCTTGTGATCGACTGACAGGTGGTAAGTCTCATGGGTCCGGCTCACTGGTCCGAGCAGGCGATTCAGACTCTAAAGGGAGTCGGCCCGAAATTATCCGAAAAGTTGCAGCGACTCGGAATCGAATCGCAACGTGATCTGCTGTTCCACCTGCCTTTGCGTTACGAAGATAGAACCTTCCTCAGCCCGGTAGGCTCGTTGCAAGCGGGTCGCCGCTGCCAAATTCAGGCAGAGGTGCTGCACAGCGCGATCAGTTTTCGACGAAGCGGCCGCAGCCGACGTGTTTTGGTTGCTAAGCTGGGTGACAGCACCGGTCTGGTAACGATTAGGCTGTTTTACTTTAACGCGGGCCAGCAAAAGAAATTCGACAAGGGCAACTGGCTGCGCTGTTATGGTGAAGTCAGAATTGCACAGGGTGAAATCGAAATGATTCACCCGGAAGTCGAGATCGTCGATGTGACGAACCTGCCTTCATTGCCGCAGACCTTGTCACCTATATATTCGACAACTGATGGGCTTCATCAGCTCTCGATAAAGCGAATTTTGCAACAAGTTATCGATAAGCTAGAAGTTGATGATCTTGCAGAAACGCTGCCGTTGAATTGGCTCAAACGAAATCAATTTCCTAGCTTCAAGTCAGCGATGATGAGCCTACATGCGCCGCAAGGCGCGCAAGATAGTGAATTAATAGCGAATAATCGACATCCCGCACAGTCTCGATTCGTGGTTGAGGAACTGGCCGCGCATCGATTGGCTTTGCTCGAAAAGCGGCGGATTATCCAAAGTCGACAAAGTCCTCAAATAGCGCCCAGTTCGCAGCTACAAGATCAGTTAATCGAATCACTGCCTTTCCAACTCACTTCCGCGCAGCATCGAGTGATGCAAGAGGTGATGCAAGACTTTGTCTTTGGCAAACCGATGATACGCTTGGTCCAAGGCGATGTGGGTTCGGGCAAGACTATAGTTGCGGCGCTGGCTGGTTTGCCGGTGGTGGAAGCGGGCTATCAAGTGGCGCTGATGGCACCGACGGAAATATTGGCCGAGCAACATTATCAAAATTTCTCTGTCTGGATGCAGGCCTGTGGCTTAACCACAGTCAACTTGTCCGGTGCAGACAAAGGCAAAAAGCGTCAACATAAAGAGGCGATGATCGCCAGCGGTGAGGCTCAAATCGTGGTTGGCACGCATGCTTTGTTCCAAGCTAGCGTCGAGTTTCATCGGCTGGGCTTAATCATTTTTGACGAGCAACATCGTTTCGGCGTTGATCAACGCTTGGCGCTACAGCGTAAAACCCGTGGTGACGAGATGGCACATCAGCTGATTATGACCGCCACCCCCATTCCCCGAACCATGGCGATGTCGATCTACGCCGACCTAGACTATTCCCAAATTGATGAATTGCCGCCGGGGCGCAAGCCCGTGACCACATCCATCGTGTCTGAGCATCAGCGCGAAAGCCTGATCAAGCGGGTGGCCAATGCCTGCGAAGAAGGTGGCCAGGTTTATTGGGTTTGCACTTTGATCGAGGAGTCTGAAGCGATGCAGTGTGAGGCGGCCGAGATCACTTTTGAGTCGCTTTGTCAGCGGCTGCCCGAGCTAAAAATTGGGCTAGTTCATGGACGCATGAAGCCGGCTGAAAAAGGAGCCGCGATACTGGCCTTTAAAAAGAGAGAGAGCAACATACTGGTGGCCACCACGGTGATAGAAGTTGGCGTTGACGTGCCCAATGCGAGCATTATGATTATCGAAAATCCTGAACGTTTGGGGTTAGCTCAAATTCATCAATTACGCGGTCGTGTCGGTCGGGGTGAGCGCGCGAGTTTTTGCATTTTGTTGGTCA
>CBDTWQ010000002.1:0-23507 GCA_965364115.1 uncultured Gammaproteobacteria bacterium
TGACCGAACCCATCGGGTTGAAGGCTTCAATCTTGACATAGAGGTTGACCGAAGCAGGTGCCAACTTGTTTATTCTGACCACCGGCGTGTTGCCAATGGTTCCGAGGATGTTGTCATGTAGTTTCATGATGCTTGTCCGATGGTTTGTTTGGTCGCCATTATACATCGAAATTTTTCCATTTTGCTGACGCGTTTGATATTAGTAAATTCAGCGATCATAAAGTTCGTGCAGCGGGCATTTTGACCCGAGGGCAGCGCCTTATAGTTGTTCTGCTCCGTCATAAAACGGATTTTTCTGTGGTTCAGTTTAACTTGATTCTGCTTCGACAAGAGGGGTCTAGTTTAATTGGAAGAGTTAAAAATTCTGCATTAAGTTTTGATTAATGGTGACTTTTTTGATTTTCCCGGTGATCCTTCAATTACTGTTAGCCTGTCGACCAAAGCTAGGTTTCCATTATATATTTCAGTTGCTTCGATATAAAAATGCAATGTCCCCACCACATAGATGTTCCTAAAAACCACATTTTCTCAAGGCAGTGGGTTGGGGTTTGGGTGATGTATGTGCTCTTAATCTAGATGAGATGCTGAATAGATACCAAAGAGATTGGGGTAATACAGGTGTGCTGGCCGATTTAATTGGCACCGAGAAAGACTTCCTAGACCATTCTCTACTTTCGGGAAGTGGGTGTGTTTTTTGGCGGTGGAATCTTAATAACACTTTTTCATGGCGAGTATCGTTGGAGCAAATATGTTGACTTTTTATTTCCTGTGAGCCCGAGGTTTAGGCGACTACGAGAGCTGGTAGGGGAGCATTACTATATGCCAACCTTGATTTTTCGAAAAACATAGTTTTTAGAGTTTCCTCTAGATTTGATCGCAAGCCAATATGAGGTTAGATCTTTAAGTTGTTACCATTTAGGAGCCAATATAAATCAAGATAACTGAGGAAACTAGAATTACATTTTATTTTTATCTTTAGCTTTAAAGTACGTTTCAAATAATAAAAAAGAGATACCGGTCACTGTTAGCAATGTCACTAGCTTGCCTGGTACCTCTTCAAAAGCTAGCAGTTTATCTTCGTTACTCACTTCGATTGGGACTAGGAAACTATTAACGTCGAAACTTAGTTCGGATAGTGCTTCTATAAGCGGGATCATGAGTTGAACGAGGGTAACCCCAACCGCAATAACGTAAATAAGATATCTCTTGTCTCTTTTCGTAATATTTCTCTTCACCCAGCTAGTATAGTCTAGATAAGAAGCGGCGGTTAACGCGTCAATGAGCGCTTTGACTAAACCGATTGGTTAACGATTTCACGGTTGTTGTTGCTTAACGTTTAAGGCGCATACCAGCAGTTTTTATTATTCAATTAACCGGTGTTGCGCAGCCCGGCGGCAATTGCGTTGATCGAGCTGAGCAGCGATGATTGCCATTGCATGCGATCTGTTTCGGTCTGCGACTCGTCACGATATTTTTTTAACAAATCAATTTGCAGGTGCGCCAATGGGTCTAAATAAGGATCGCGTCGGGTCAGCGATAGAGTCAATACTGGGTCGTCGGCCAGCAGTTTGGTTTGCTCAACAATATTTAAGATCGCCTTAATGCTCAGCTTGTTTTCGGTTTCAATCTGACTAAATATTTGCTCACCGAGTTCTGAGTTGCTGCAAAGCTGGCTGTATTCGCGAGCGATGTCCATATCTGATTTGAACAATGACATTTGTAAATTGCTGATCATCGCGGTGAAGAAAGGCCAGTTTCGATTCATCTGCTGCAACTGTTCCAGGTTGCCTTTCTCCTGTGTCAGCCATTGACTAACCGCAAAGCCAACGCCAAACCAAGCGGGCATGGTAGTGCGCGACATACTCCAGCCAAACACCCACGGAATCGCACGGACCGACGATTTCGAAAGCTCTCCTTTGCGACGGTGTGAGGGTCTTGAACCAATGTTCATCAGGCCGATTTCTTCGACCGGTGTGGCTTCGTAGAAATATTCAAAGAAGCCCTTTGTGTCATCGGTAAGTGCCCTATAGGACTGTTCAGAAAGGTCAGACAGCTGTTGCATCGATGAATGAAACTCAGCGTCATCGTTTGATTCTTGCTGGTCGGAAACGAGGCTCGCCTTCATCAAGCCGGTGATACCCATCGCAAGCTCGTAGACTGCGGTCTCGGCGTTGCCATATTTATGCGATAAAACTTCACCTTGTTCGGTGAATTTAATTTGCCCTTGTACGGTGCCAAGAGGTTGCGACAGAATTGCGTCGTGGGTGGGCCCACCGCCTCGGGTGATGGTGCCGCCACGGCCATGAAACATGCGGCAGGCGACGTCATGCCGATTGGTTATTTCAACCACTTTCTGTTGCGCTCGATAGAGCCCCCATGCGGCAGACAAAATGCCACCGTCTTTGCAGGAATCTGAATAGCCCAGCATTACTTCTTGAGTACTGCCCGTTGAAGCCAGCAGTTTACGGTAGGTCGTATTGGCCAGCAGTTGGTCAAGCACCTGATCGATGTGGCTGAGATCTTCAATGGTTTCAAAAAGGGGTGAGATTTCTAATGTGCTAAACAACTCATTTTGTTTGAGTCCGGCAAGACCGGTCAGAAACCCGAGATACAAGACCTCCATAATATGACTGGCGTTGTGGGTCATCGAAATGACATACGAGCCGATGCAGGCGTGGCCAAATTTTTGCCGCATGCGAGAAATGCTGTCGAAAACTTGCAACGTCTGCTGCGCATCAGCGGATAGCTTTTCGCGATTAAATTCAGGGCGATGATTTTTTTCTATTTGCTGCGCAATCAAAGCCAAACGTTCTGATTCGTTTAGCTCTGAATAATCACAGATGCCGCTAAGCGATAAAATTTCGCTGACCGCTTCGCTGTGTCGCGTTGATTCCTGGCGGATGTCGAGTGATAACAAATGAAAGCCGAACGTCTCGGCGAGCCGAATCACGTCCTTTAGTTCGGCATTTGCGGCGGTGTATTCACCATGGCTAATCAGCGAATCACGAATCGAATAGAGGTCTTCTAGAAAATCCTGGGCTTCGGCATAAGTGTGTGCCTGGTGATTAATAGCCCTGCCAGAATCTAACTCAGACTCAGATTCAGGGCGGCGCAACTGCGCTAAATTCTGGCTCAGGCGATAGTGCATCAGATACAGTTTGCGTCGATAGACCTCATCTTCAAACTGATTGCGCCGTTGCTCGAACACTTTGGTGCCTAGGGCTTCGTCTGCCAACATTCGCTGATTGAAATTTTCATTCGGTTCAATCCAGCGCGCGGACATCGTTAGAATTTGCGCCAAGTTATAAATCTGTCGGGTGTATTCGGCCAGAATCTCTTCGGCCTGCATGCTGACTGCCAATTCGGTTGTTTCAGGGGTTACAAACGGGTTGCCGTCGCGGTCGCCGCCAATCCAAGAGCCAAAGCGAATGAAGCTGGGAACGGTGACGCAAGGGTTGCCCAACTCATCTTCACCATACCAATGCATTACCGCGCGTTCGAGATGCCGATAGTCGGTTTTGATCGCATCGAACAGGCTGCGCCTGAAAAAGTGCAGTCCATTTTTAATTTCGTCGACGACGCTGGGCTTGCTCGGCCGAATTTCATCGGTCAACCAAAGAATTTCGATTTGCAGCTGCAGCGATTCAACCAGATCGTCGCGTTCAAACGGGCTTAGCCTTGGGTCGCTTAGATTGTCGATGATTTGGAACACTTCACGATGGTGGAACATGATCGTGCGTCGTTTAGATTCAGTCGGGTGGGCGGTGAAAACCGGGTGATACTGCAGTCGGTTGAAAAGCGCCTGAAGTTCGCTTGGCTCAACGCCTTGGTCTTTAAATTCAGCCATGGTGTGATAAAACGAGCCCACCCAGGCCGCGTGGCCTTGCTCTCTGACCGACGCGCGCCGATGGCGATGGAGAAAGTCTTCTTCGGCGATATTGACCAGGTTGAAATAAATCGTGAAGGCCCTGATGACCTGATTGGTGGTCGCTGGGTCAAGCCGCTCAATTAATTGCATTAACGACTTGCGGGCTGGCGCGCTGTTGCGTTTACGCAATTGAATGAAACCGGTGCGCAACGACTCAACAGCATGGAAGACTTCTGGCTGCTCGTGTTTGAGCAAAACATTACCAATGAGTTTGCCCAACAATTTGACTCGCGAACGGAGCTCTTTATCGGTTTTGGGGTGAAAACTAATGGTCTGAACGCTCATGCAGGGGTTCCAACGATTGAACTGGTTGTCAGTATACCAAAGGGTAATTAATCTATTGGCTGAAAATCGTCAGTTAACAGGCAATTTCAGACTGCTGCCGTTGCCTCTTGATGACCCCTCGGGTATAAGATTCGAATTCCAATGGATCATTGGCACCAATGAAACTTTACGCAGCCGAATCGATTTACCAACTTGAACGCGCCGCGGTGCGTGATGATCGCCTGTCTGAGATCGAGCTGATGCGTCGGGCGGGTGAAAATCTGTGGCAGCATATTACTTTACGGTGGCCCGAAGTCAGCCGGGTTACGATTCTTGCCGGTGCTGGCAATAATGGCGGTGATGCATTTGTAGTGGCGGCCTGCGCCGAGCTTCAAGGCTGTGAGGTGCAGTTACTGGTGCTCGGAAATTTGAAGCGGCAATCACCGGCTGCCAGCCACCATGCGGCTGAATATCAGCGATTGGGAGGCAGTTGGCAACAGTGGCATCAGCAATCGCTCAATGGGCAGGTGATCGTCGATGGATTGCTCGGGATTGGTTTTAAAGGAGATTTGCGCAGCGAAACTCAGAACCTAGTCAACCAGGCCAATTTGCTGACGGTTCCAAAAGTCTCGATCGATATACCCTCCGGGCTGTGTGCGGCGACCGGCCATGTCTCGACCGTAGCGATCAAGGCGGACCTGACGATTAGCTTTATTGTCGCAAAGTGTGGGCAGTTTCTCGGCGATGGTCCGGATTATTGTGGCAAACTATTAGTTGATTCATTGGGAGTCTCGACGAGGGTCTTGAACAGCGTTGCTGCCGACCTGAATCAATTGGATTTTGCGGCTCTGCCAGTTGAAAGAAAGAACAATAGTCATAAGAATCAATTCGGACACCTATTAGTGGTCGGAGGAGGTCGCAGTATGTGTGGCGCGGCCTCGTTGGCGGCCCAGGCAGCACTGCGCTGCGGGGTTGGCTTGGTGACTCAGCTGGTGCATCCAGAATGTGTCCCGCATTCGGTAATGCAACCGGAAATAATGGTGAGTGACTGGCGCGCACTTGAGTCGCTGTTGCCAGAGGCCGATGTGGTGCTGGTCGGTCCAGGCCTCGGTGACAGTCCAGAGGCAGATCAGATCTTGCATCAGTTGAAGGCCTGCGAACACCCCATGGTGGTCGATGCCAGTGCTTTGAAGGCCAGTTTTTTAAGCAACCTTAAATCACCCCAACGGGTGATAACACCGCATCCAGGCGAAGCGGCGATGATCTTAGGCAGCACTTCAAAACAGGTTCAGGCCGATCGTGTGAAGGCTTGTTTAAGCCTGCAGCAGGCGGTTGGCGGGGTGACGGTTCTGAAAGGTAGCGGAACTTTGATTGCTTCGGCGGGTCAGATGGCGCTTAACTCACGCGGTAATGCTGGGATGGCCACGGCCGGCATGGGCGATGTGCTAGCCGGAATGATTGCGGCACTTATGGGGCAGGGCATGACGGCCTTTGAATCGGCTAAGACCGGGGTGTTTTTGCATGCACTGGCTGCCGAGGACTTCTGCCGAGAGCAGCAGGAATCAGGCTTGATCGCGAGCGATATTGTTTCACGAATTCCTTTAATTATGAAGCGGCTTGCCGATGACAGTCCAAGTAACAGGCAAGGTTGTGAGCGAGATGGCGGCGGTCATGTTACTGACAACTGAGAATCAAATGCGTCGATTGGGCGCTAGCCTTATCGAGCGAGGTCAAGCCGGCGGCGTGATTGCTCTGCGCGGCGAGTTGGGTGTAGGCAAAACCACCTTAGTCCGAGGGGCATTGAATTCTCTTGGATTCGATCGAGTGCGCAGCCCAACCTACACGCTGGTTGAGCTTTACCCATTGACGAGTTGGACCGTAGCGCACTTCGACTTATATCGACTGGCAGATCCAGAGGAACTTGAATACCTCGGGTTCCGTGATTATCTGCAACCAGCCACTCTATGCTTTATAGAGTGGCCTGAACGTGCCACTGGCTATTTGCAGTCGATCGATCTTGAAATTCAGATAGATTACCATTCGCAGGGACGGCGTTTGCGGTTTGATCCGAAAACAGCAAGAGGCGCTGAGTTAGCGGAGGTGAAAAACTAGGCGCCTACTTTAGTGACAGTGAACGTGGGCTGATCACGATTAATTTGAAGGCAATACTTAAGAAATATTTTAAATAGATTCACTATCTTATTAATAAATATAGAAATAAATTTGATTTGTTGATCGATTGTCTCTATAAATACACTGTTTAGAGGGTAAAACAACGAGAATTATGAACCCATTCTCAGTAACCAGACGTTTTTTTATGAGGCGAGTCAGTCGCTATGGCCTCTCTTTGGTTTTTTTAGCCGGTGCCAAACCTGCGCTAGCTAAACCAGGCTCAACCCTGACTGGCATTCGCGTTTCCCAATCCTCAAATGAACACACTCGAGTGGTGTTTGATCTTTCGGCGCAGTCCGACCATCGACTTTTTACCTTGAGCGATCCGCCGAGAGTCGTGATTGACTTGAGCAATACCCGCAAACACAGCACAGTTGATCTGCAGCGCTCTAAAACACCCTTGGTGAGCAATATTCGCTCGGCCAGCAAGGTAAATGGCCGGCTTCGAGTGGTGCTGGATATGGCAGGTAAAGTACGCCCGCGCAGCTTCGCATTGAAGCCTGACGGCAGTGCTGGGCATCGGCTGGTGATCGATTTGCATGCGACTGAATTAAATCCCACGCCGATCAAAACTAGCCAACAAGAACGGCACAAGCACAAGCAACAGTATGTGATTGCGCTCGATCCTGGGCACGGCGGGCGCGACCCCGGTGCGATCGGCAAGAAAGGAACGCGTGAAAAAGACGTGACCCTTTCGGTGGCGAAGAAGATGAAGTCAATCATTAACAATCATAAAGGCTTCAAGGCGGTTCTGACTCGTGAGGGCGATCGTTTTGTTTCATTGCGAAATCGGGTCAAAAAAGCCCGCGATGCTGAAGCTGACATCTTCATTTCACTGCATGCAGATTCATTCCACAGCCCCAAGGTTAAAGGTGCATCGGTTTATGCCTTATCAACCAGTGGTGCCACTTCTGAAGCGGCTCGATGGATCGCTCATAAAGAAAATTCATCAGACTTGATCGGTGGAATCAGCTTGGATGACAAGGATGATTTGATCGCTTCGGTTTTACTCGATTTGTCGCAAACCGCAACTATCCAAGACAGCCTTCAATTAGGTTCCAATGTGTTGAGCCAAATTGGCAAGGTGTCTCGGTTGAATAATCAAAAAGTTCAACAGGCTGGCTTTGCGGTGTTGAAGGCACCCGATATGCCTTCGATTTTGATTGAAACTGCGTTCCTCTCTAATCCGTCGGAAGAGAAGAAGTTGCGCAGTTCTAAATATCAGCAGAAATTAGCCAAAGCCGTTTTCTCCGGAATCAAGACCCACCTCAAGAGTCGCCAAAGCTAACCCCATAGTGCGGTTGTGGAAGGTTTTCCGCCGCTACCAACCCGTGCCACCACCGATGAAATCCTGAACCGCCGCACGATATTGAGGAAACTCGACCACATCGTTGTGGGCTGCACCAGCAATGACCGAAACACTGACCTCCGCATTTACCAATGCGTGCTGCAAACTCAAACTGCGGTCCATCGTGATGGTTTTATCCTGCTCGGCTATGCTGATTAAAACAGGCACTTTGACTTCGCCGGCATAGGCGGCGGAATTGAAATGGTCCTTAAGCAACCAACCTACCGGGAAGATTGGATAGGCCTGCTGCGCGACCTGAGTCACGCTGTCATAAGGGGTTAGCAGAAGAAGCTGCTTCAGCTTTCGCTGCGTTGCTAAGTAAACCGCGACACCGCTACCGAGGCTGCGACCGTAAACGGTGATCGATTGGTGCGAATTCTTGATCTGGTCGTAGATCGCAAGTGCGTCACTAAAAAGGGCGGTTTCGCTTGGCGTGCCTTGGCTGCGACCAAAACCCCTGTAGTTGACGAGGTAAATGCTGTAATCGTGAAAAACCGAGGTTAAAAATGCTTGCCGAGCGGTGATCTGTTCTGCGTTTCCACCGAAATAGATCAGCGCTTTCGACTGGCCCGGATTTAACACCCAACCATGCAGTTCGACGCTTTGCTGCTTGGTAAGGTTATTGACAATAAAGGGCTGCGCTGAAAACTCGGCATCGTTGGCCACTGGGTAATATATCAATTTGCGTTGAAACAGATAAAGGAAACCGGTGGCTGCCATGTAAAGGCTAAGCGCTAACAGTGAAATTAATAAAAACAGTTTCAACGATCGACTCCGGGTTGCACTAATCTGCGAGATTTTCAGCAAAGGTTTCTGTTATTCTTCGGCTGCCATGTTGGCCTTTCTTAATAGTACTGAAGCCTTAATCAATGAACAAACTCGATCAATTAAAATCTATGACTCTGGTGGTCGCCGACACCGGTGATTTGGACGCTATCAACCAATATCAACCGCAGGATGCAACCACCAATCCATCCTTATTGCTCAAAGCCGCCGATCTGCCGCGCTACCAGCCGCTGCTAGAAGAGGCTCGCCAATGGGCTGAGGCAAATGGTGCAGACGCCGTTTCGAAGGCGGGCTTAGCCTGTGATTATCTCGCGGTTTCTATCGGCCTCGAGATTCAAAAAGTGGTGCCGGGACGAGTTTCCACCGAAGTTGACGCGCGCCTTTCTTTTGATGTGGCTGCTACGGTCGAGCGCGGGCGTCGACTGATCGATCTATACGAAAGTCGAGGCAGCCATCGAGACAAAGTGTTGATCAAGATTGCGGCCACTTGGGAAGGTATTCAAGCAGCGCGTGCGCTAGAAAAGGAAGGCATTAATTGCAACCTGACCTTGCTATTCAGTTTTGCGCAAGCCGTGGCCTGCGCTCAATTCGGGGTTTACCTGATTTCGCCATTTGTCGGCAGAATTTTGGACTGGCATCTGGCCGATAGCGGGCAAACTGCGATTGATCCGACGCAAGACCCGGGCGTTTTGTCGGTCGCGCGGATCTACAATTATTTCAAGCAACATGGTCATAAAACCGTTGTGATGGGTGCCAGTTTTAGAAATACGGGTGAAATCGAACAGCTAGCTGGTTGTGATCGATTAACCATCAGCCCGCCGCTGATGCAGGCCTTGGCCGATGATCACGGGCCGTTGACGCGAAAGCTCGATCCGGCTGTCGCCGGGGAGGCGGAGAACAAACTTGAACTTGACGAGATTTCGTTTCGCTGGATGATGAACCAAGACGCGATGGCGACTGAGAAATTGGCCGAAGGCATTCGATTGTTTGCGCGTGACCAGGAAAAGCTGGAGTCGCGCCTGATCGCCTGATCGGCTGACTTGGTTATGTTGAAAATTCGCTCATTACCGTCGCATTTGGTCAACCAAATCGCCGCTGGCGAAGTGGTTGAAAGACCGTCCTCGGTGGTCAAAGAGTTAGTCGAAAACAGCCTCGATTCAGGTGCGGGCTCGATCACAGTCGAAATCGATGCGGGCGGAACGCGCTTGATTCGGGTCAGCGATGATGGCTGCGGAATTGATCGTGATGACCTGACTTCAGCTTTGTCTCGACACGCCACCAGCAAGATCCAGAGCTTGGAAGACCTAGAAAATATAGCATCGCTAGGGTTTCGCGGCGAAGCCTTACCTAGTATTGCGTCTGTCTCTCGACTCAGTTTGATTTCCCGTGCGAGTGAGGCTGAACACGCCTGGAAACTGCAGGCGAGAGAGAGTGATGCGCCGGTGCCAGATGCGCTGCCTCAAGGCTCACAAGTGGAAGTTAGAGAACTATTCTATAACGTGCCGGCGCGGAAGAAATTTTTACGCACCGAACAAACCGAGTACAAGCACATCGAGGCTTTGTTCAAAAGCATTGCGCTAAGTCATCCCGCGGTCGCCTTCAAACTGATTCACAATCAAAAAGTTATCTACCAGTTAGCCTCGGTGCGAAACGCCGAAGATCAGCAACGCCGACTCGCGATGATTTGTGGCCAGAGTTTCGCTGATAGTTTGGTCGAAGTGGATATTGTGATTGAAGAACTTCGGCTCAAGGGTTGGGTTGCGTTGCCAACTTTCAATCGCAGCCAAGCCGACATGCAGTATTTTTTCGTCAATGGCCGGATGGTGCGCGACAAGCTGGTCAGCCACGCAGTGCGTCAGGCGTATCACGACGTTTTGTTTCACGGGCGTCACCCGGCTTATGTATTGTCGTTAACCATGAATGCACGTGATTTGGACGTCAATGTGCATCCGCAGAAACATGAAGTTCGGTTTCGAAATTCGCGCCAGATCCATGACTTCCTGTTTCGTAGTCTGCATCAGGCTCTGGCTGATATTCAGCCCGCCAAACAACTAGACTCACCCGGTTTCGCTTTGAACGAGGCCTTTGTGGCATCTGCATCCGAATCGGCTCCGAGCCAGGCCGGCATTCGTTTTAATCAGGTTAGTCGAAGCGGAGGTGATCGCGGCCTTAGTTTGCGCGATCAAAGCGTCGCCTACGCTGCGTTGCTTGACCCGGTCGATAGTCAGTCCCAATCTGAAGCCGGGCAGCGCGATGCCGAGGCTGAGATTCCGCCATTGGGTTTTGCGCTGGCGCAGCTCAAAGGTATCTATATTCTCGCGGAGAATAGCGCTGGTTTAATTGTGGTTGACATGCATGCCGCACATGAGCGCATCGTTTATGAACGGATGAAGCAAAATGCGGCCAAAGAAGACGTCATTTCTCAACCCTTGTTGGTTCCCGTGGCTTTTAGCGTGAGCCAAGCAGAAGCAGATTTGGTCGAAGAAAAAGCACTCTGGTTTACCCATCTTGGTTTCAATCTCGAACGGCTGGGTCCGGAGCAAATTCGAGTGCGCGCGGTGCCAGCACTGCTGAAGCAAGCCGATAGTGAACAGCTAGCTCGCGACGTGCTGGCGGACTTGACTGAACATGGCGATTCGAAGCGGATTGAAAACTTTGAGAATGAGGTTCTCTCAACCATGGCTTGTCATGGTTCGGTGCGTGCCAATCGGCTGCTATCACGGCCGGAGATGAATGCATTATTGCGCGATATTGAGCAAACTGAGCGTGCGGGTCAATGCAATCATGGGCGCCCAACTTGGAAGCAACTGACCCTCGATCAACTCGACCACTTTTTCTTGCGCGGCCAATAATGCCATCGCCCGCGGTGGTTTTTTTGATGGGGGCCACTGCAACGGGTAAAACCGATTTGTCGTTAGAAATTGCAAAACGATTTGCGGTGGAGATTGTTAGCGTTGATTCGGCGATGATTTACCGTGGAATGAACATCGGCACGGCAAAACCGAATGCCGCCATTCTGGCCAGCACCCCGCACCACCTTGTGGATATTATCGACCCCGCAGAACGATATTCGGTGTGGGACTTTGGGCAACAGAGCCGAGAGTTGATTCGGCAAGCGAACGCGCGCGGCAAACTGGTGCTTATGGTCGGTGGCAGCATGATGTATTTTCACGCTTTTGAAGCTGGTTTGAATGGCTTGCCAGAGGCAGATCTCGGCTTGCGCCAGCGGATCAGTCAACAAGCTGAAGACCTAGGCTGGGAAGCCATGCATGCCAAATTAAAAGAAATTGATGCGGTCTCCGCGGGCCGGATCAAAGCGGCAGATAGTCAACGAATTCAGCGAGCACTCGAGGTTTTTGAGATAACCGGCGAGCCGCTCTCCGTGCTGCAACAGCAAAAAGCCAATGGCTATCAAGGCCACATAGAAAAAATAATCCTGGCGGCGAATGACCGTGCCAAGCTGCACCAGCGGATAGAACAGCGCTTTCAGCAAATGCTGAAAATGGGGTTTTTGGAAGAAGTGGCTAGTTTGAAAGTACGCGATGATTTAGATTTATCGTTGCCTTCGATGCGTTGTGTTGGCTACCGCCAAGCATGGCAACATTTGGACGCAGAACTATCCCATCAGCAGATGTTCGACAAGGCCGTTGCAGCGACTCGCCAACTGGCAAAGCGCCAACTCACCTGGTTACGCAAGCAACCAGAGTCGGCGGTCTTTGATTGCCTGAATTACTCCAAAGATGCTATATTCCATCGGATCGAATCCGTCCTTTCGAGGGTTTGATGGGAAAGCGTGCCGATCAAAGTAATCCAACAATAGGCTTGGAACGTATTAACGAGCTAAGTTGATGGATGATCGCAGTGTCGGATTATTCCGGCGGCAGTCTTTGCAGCGTGACAAATGATGAGATGACAGCTTTGACGCACAATCTGTCACTCTCTATATTCATAGTCGCGGGTTAAAACTTTGGCAATCGACATTCTGGAATTTAATAAAGGCCGACGCAGATTCGCGTCGGGGAACTCCGTTAGTAGCGGAGGATCCTAACAATAATAACTGATGGAGAACTACACTATGTCTAAAGGGCAAATGTTACAAGAACCCTATTTAAACGCACTCAGAAGAGAACATGTGCCAGTTTCTATTTTTCTGGTCAACGGTATCAAGCTACAGGGGCAAATTGAGTCTTTCGATCAATTCGTTGTGCTGCTGAAAAACAACGTGAGTCAGATGGTATACAAACATGCGATTTCAACCATTGTTCCGGCGCGAAACGTGCAAGTCGATCACCCGCATATCGAAGAAGATGCAGGCAATCGCTAGGCGCTTGCCGCTTTTAATAACGATCTTGAAGACGGTTCGAACATGACCTCTAATGGAGGCCTAATTGTTCGAGTTTGAGCGGCCGCGTGGTGGTGAAAGAGCGCTACTGGTCCATATAAAATTACCGCAGCATGCGGATCAATATGAATTGGGTGAGTTTGTCGAACTGGCCGATTCTGCAGATGTGGTCAGAGTCGATTTGATGGTTGGCAGTCGTCAAAGCATTTCGGCGAAAACCTTTGTGGGCAAGGGCAAGCTAGCGGAAATGGTTGCCCTGGTGGCAGCCGAAGAGATTGACGTGGTTTTGTTTAATCACTCGCTGACGCCTTCACAAGAGCGTAATCTTGAAGCCGAACTGCAATGCCGAGTGCTCGATAGAACAGGCTTGATTTTAGATATTTTTGCGCAACGTGCGCAATCCTTCGAGGGTAAGTTGCAGGTTGAGTTGGCACAGCTCAAACATTTGTCTACACGGCTGGTGCGTGGCTGGACTCACCTTGAACGGCAGAAGGGTGGAATTGGTTTACGCGGGCCCGGTGAAACTCAGCTCGAAACTGACCGACGGTTGCTCGGCAAGCGTATCAAGTATCTGAATGGTCGGCTGGCGCGCGTGGCTCGCCAGCGCGAGCAGGGGCGCCAAGCGCGAAAGAAAGCCGATGTGCCAACGCTCTCGTTGGTTGGCTACACTAACGCCGGTAAATCAACATTATTCAATGCCTTGACCAATGAAACGGTGTTTGCCGCAGACCAATTGTTTGCCACCCTTGACCCGACGCTGCGCAAATTGCAGCTGGATGAGCAAATATTCGTGATTCTCGCTGATACCGTTGGCTTTATTCGTCACTTGCCGCATGATTTGGTCGCAGCTTTTCGCGCTACCTTGATAGAAACGCGCGAAGCAGATCTGATTTTACACGTGGTCGACAGTTCGGATGAATTTAGAGATGAAAAAATTCATGCGGTTAACAAAGTGTTGGAAGAAGTCGGGGCCGATGAAGTGCCTCAGCTAATGGTATACAACAAAATTGATCTGCTCGAGACGGACCCTCGTATAGACCTTGATCAACAGGGTCAAGCTTGGCGGGTGTGGTTATCCGCGCATCAAAAGAGCGGGTTTGCCGAACTGCATTCGGTGATGATGGATCGATTTTGCGAATCACCCGTTTACTGTCAGCTACGGCTAAAGTCGGATGAAGGGCAAATTCGAGCGTTTCTGTTTGAGCAAGGCGTGATTAAAAGCGAGACCTACCAAGATAATGGCGAGATCGACTTGAAACTGCAATTGCCGCCCTTACTATTGAAGGATCTCGAGCAAAAATTCAATTTATCGTTGGATCGGTTCGAGGTACTGGCGGGTTCGCTTGCAGGAGCCGTATGATAGCCATTACAATCCGCACTCTTTGAAAGTCCACAGAACACTAATTCATTATTGGAGTTAACTATGCCCTGGAACGAACCAGGTAAAGATAAAGACCCTTGGGGCCAACGCAATAACGATGGTCCTCCTGATCTTGATGAGTTGTTTAATCACATGAAGGACAGGTTCGGTACTTTATTTTACGGTAGTAAAGATAAGATCTCGAAAGGCACTGGCGGCGGCGGATTTTCGGGTGCCATCAGTTTCATCGTGGTGTTGGTGTTGATTGTATGGGGTTTGACCGGAATCTACATCGTTGACGAAGGTTGGCGAGGTGTTGAAACACGCTTTGGTGAGCGCACCGTAGTAACTCAAGCCGGTCCGCATTGGCACATTCCTTTTCCGGTTGAGAACGTCGAGCTAATTAACGTCGCTGAGATACGGACCAAGACTAAGAACTCCAAAATGCTGACCAGCGATGAAAACATCGTGGTGATGAGTATTGAAATTCAATATAACATTAAGAATGCGCAAGCATTCGCGTTCGAAGTTTTCGATCCTGATTTGACCCTTGAACAAGTCGCTGAAACGGCGATTCGGGAAGTGGTCGGCAACAGCGAAATGGATCTGATCATTACCGAGGGGCGTGCCATCATCGGCAGTGAAACCAAGGCAATTATGCAACAGATTCTGGATAACTATAAGACCGGTATCAACGTGGTTCAGGTCAACATGGATGAGGCCCAACCGCCTGAAGAGGTTCAAGAAGCGTTCAATGACGCGATCAAAGCCCGTGAGGACGAGCAACGCATCATTAACGAGGCCAATGCTTATCGCAACGGCGTGGTGCCAACGGCTCGAGGTGAAGGCCAGGGCTTGCTCGAGCAGGCGGAGGGTTATAAAACCCGAGTGGTCAAATCAGCACAGGGTGAAACCAGCCGCTTTACGCAATTGTTATCTGAGTATCAGCGAGCACCTGAAGTCACCCGAGAGCGTCTCTACATCGACACCATGCAAACGGTGATGGAACGTTCACCTAAAGTCATGATTGATGTGGATGGTGGTAACAACCTGATGTTTTTGCCACTTGACCAACTGTTAAACGGTTCAACCACCAGCGATCCCTTGGGAAGCCTCAGCGGTTCAGATCGAGATAATCAATCACTGATTGACGATTTTAAACGTAATACTCAGCGCAGTCGCAATCGGGGGACAAACTAATGGCCGGTAACTTCCGTTTTGGGCTTATTCTGCTGGCGTTAATTGCCGGCGTTATATCCATGTCTGTGTATGTCGTTAACGAGAGACAGTTAGCGATCAAATTCAAGCTAGGTGAGGTGGTGCAATCGATTGATCAGCCGGGCCTCTATTTCCAGATCCCGATTATCAACAACGTCCGTCGATTCGATAGCCGTATTTTGACGATGGACACGCCGTCAGAGCGCTTTTTGACGCTTGAGAAGAAAAACGTCATTGTTAATTCCTTCGTTAAATGGCAAATAGTCGATCCTAAAACTTTCTACACCTCAACCGGTGGCGATCAATTGCAAGCCATTGCGCGCATGTCTTCGATCATCAACAATGAGCTCAAGGGCAAAATTGCATCGAAAACCATGCGTGAGGTGATCTCGGGTGAACGTGCTGACATCATGCAAGAAGTGACTACCAAGGCGGCGGTTAAGATCGAAGATCTTGGAATTAGGCTGGTCGATGTGCGGATTAAGAAAGTTGAACTGCCCCAAGAGGTCAGCGTCAGCGTTTACCGGCGGATGGCAACCGAACGATTGACCGTAGCCAAAGAATTTCGATCACGCGGTGAAGAGCAAGCGAAACAAATTCGCGCCAATGCGGACCGTCAACGCGAAGAGATTCTGGCAGAAGCCTATCGCAGGTCGGAGGAGATTCGAGGCGAGGGCGATGCGCTTGCGGCTAAGACTTACGCCGATGCCTACAATCAAGATCGTGACTTTTATTCTTTCCATCGCAGTTTGAAGGCTTATGAAGCGAGCTTTGGTAACAATCAGGACATTATTGTGCTGAGCCCCGACTCTGACTTCTTCAAGTTTTTTAAGAGCTCTAAGCCTCAGTAATCAGGTCTAGAGACGCGGCATTGATCAAAAACGGGCGAACCTAAGTCGCCCGTTTTTACGAATAAACCAAGCTAGATCGATCTAAAGTGAAGTGTCTGAGAGTGAACTGGCAAAAATGAATTGGCAAGACTTACTCGCTGCATTGGCGCTGGTTTTAGTGATTGAGGGGTTAATCCCCTTTTTCAGCCCGCGAGGTTACAAAAACATGGTGCAACAAATGGTTGTGATGCCTGACGCCGCGATCAGAAACTTTGGCCTTGTTCTAATGTTTGTCGGCCTGCTTGGGCTTTATCTGGTTAGATACTGAATTGAAAGAGATTAACCAAAATCGATGGTTGTTGCCCGATGGTGTGCAGGAGACGCTGCCACCGGATGCGCGTGAAGTCGAGATATTGCGTTATCAAATTCTGAGCCTGTTTCAAAGCTGGGGTTACGATTTAGTGATGCCAGCGATGATCGAATATCGTGATTCACTGCTGACTGGGCCCGCCCACGCGCTCGACGTTCGAACCTTTGCACTAGTTGATCAACTTTCAGGGCGGCAAATGGGGGTGCGCTCAGATATGACCCCTCAGGTCGCTCGAATCGACGCACATTTGCTGGCCAACGATGATGATCAGCTGAGAATTTCGCGGCTTTGTTATTGCGGGCATTTGCTCCACACCTTAGGCGAGGGTGTTAATTCAAGTCGAACCCCGTTGCAGATTGGCGCCGAGATCTTTGGTTGTGATCTGATCGGTGCCGATGTCGAAGTGGCCAGCCTAATGATTGAAACTTTGCAAGCTGTAGGGCTTTCGAATATTTCAGTTGATTTTGGCCACGTTGGCATTTTTCGAAGCCTGATGAAACAAGCTGGGCTTGACCCACATCAGGAAAACCAGTTGTTCGATATGTTACAACGCAAATCGATCCCAGATTTAAATCAATATCTGCAAGCCCTGACCGTGGAGGCTCCTCTGCGCGAACAGATTTGCCAGTTAGCGTTGCTAAACGGTGATGTTTCAACCATCGACAAAGCTCGCGACTATTTTGCTGGAGCATCGGCTGATCTGCACGCCTCATTAGATGCGATGCAACAGGTGGTTGCCGCATTAAGCGCGAAATATCCGAAAACATCGATTCATTGCGATCTCGCCGAGCTGCGAGGTTACGACTACCACACCGGTTTGGTTTTTGCGGCGTTTATACCTGGCCAGGGGGCGGAGATTGCTCGCGGTGGGCGCTATGATGATATCGGCAGGGTGTTTGGTAAGGCCCGTCCTGCGACGGGGTTTAGTGCCGATCTGTTAAGCCTTTATCAGATCTCCAATAATTCAGTTTCAACCAGTCGGGGTATATTGGCGCCCGATCTGGCGGATGATCGATTAAATGATTTGATTCAGCATTTGCGTGCAGACGGCGAGCGCGTGGTGGTCGACCTGACACAAGCTTCTTTGTGTGCGGTCCAGCAACACTGTGATCGTCAAATTGCGCAGCAAAATAACGACTGGGTCGTAGTTGAGGTAGAGTGAGAAATGGCTAAAACCGTAGTGGTGATCGGCGCCCAATGGGGCGACGAAGGTAAAGGCAAGATTGTTGACTTACTGACCGATCAGGCGGATGCCGTGGTGCGTTTTCAGGGCGGTCACAATGCGGGTCACACGCTCGTGATTGACGGTGAAAAAACGGTATTACACCTGATTCCATCGGGCGTTCTGCATGACCATGTTCAGTGCTTGATCGGCAATGGCGTGGTGCTTTCACCCGAAGCGCTGCTAAAGGAGATGGATCAGCTCGAAGCGCGGGGTATACCCGCGCGTGATCGAATTCAGGTTAGTGACGCTTGCCCGATTATTCTGCCTTATCATATCTCGCTTGACCAAGCTCGAGAAAAGGCTCGCGGTAACGATGCGATTGGCACTACTGGCCGTGGAATTGGGCCCTGCTACGAAGACAAGGCGGCACGCCGTGGTATCCGTATGGGTGAAATGTTGCGGCAAGATCATTTTGCCACCCGGCTGGCCGAAGTGTTGGACTATCACAATTTTGCATTGGAGCACTATTATAAAACGGATCCACTGGACTACCAGCAACTGCTTGATCAAGGCCTAGTGCAGGCTGAATTGTTAAGGCCGCTGGTCACCGACGTTGCCGGCAAGTTACATCAATTGCTCAAACAGGACGCTCGAATCATGTTTGAAGGCGCACAGGGTGCGTTATTGGATATCGATCACGGCACCTATCCGTTTGTTACCTCATCAACCACCACGGCTGGCGGTGCAGCACCGGGTTCAGGTGTTGGGCCACGTCAAATCGACTACGTGCTTGGCATCGTCAAGGCCTACACCACACGCGTAGGTGCTGGGCCATTTCCAACCGAGTTGGATGACGAAAACGGCCAACACATGGGCGAACGCGGGCATGAATTTGGCGCTACCACCGGGCGCAAACGCCGCTGTGGCTGGCTCGACTTGGTCGCTTTAAAGCGCTCGTTTGAAGTCAACTCGGTAAGTGGTGTCTGCATTACCAAACTCGACGTGTTGGATGGGCTGGAGAGTTTAAAAATTGCGGTGGCCTATCGATTTAACGGCGAAAAGATTAGTGTTCCACCGTCAGGCGCGCATAGTTTTAAAGACTGCGAGCCGGTTTATATCGAAATGCCGGGTTGGCAAAAATCGACCGCTTCACTGCAAGATTGGAACGAGTTGCCACAGGCGGCAATTAACTATCTGCGCAAGATCGAAGAGTTTTGCGAAGTCTCGATCGACATCGTGTCTACCGGCCCTGATCGCAAAGAAACCATTGTGAGAAAACACCCTTTTTCGTGACCTAGTCGACTTTTGGTCAATTTAACCTTGTTATGAGCATCTCTAACGATGCGAGCCGCTTTGATTTTTAGCCGGTTTAGAGCTATATAAATAGAAGCTTTTCAACTCTCGGTTAATCCATGATTCGGCAAATTTGTGCTCTTTTGGCCATCGCAACCCTGCTGGCCAGCCCCAACGTAGTTGCTACTTCGCAAATATGGCAGCCAATTGACTCTCAAACTGCTAACTTGCAGAGCAAAAGTCATCGTCCGAACCAGCAAGTCGCCAAGCAGAGTTTTTACCAGATGGACGCCGAGCTGCTGCAAAACAGGCTCGCGGCAGTGCCGCTTGAAACCACTGGTGATCACTCACAGCAGCTTGAACTCCCGATGCCCGATGGCCGCATCACTCGATTCGAGATTGTTGGGTCGCCTATTATGCATACCGGTGCAAATGGCGAATCTTCTAGTTTTCAATCCTATAAAGTTAAGGGTGTTGATGACCCTACCATGTCGGGTCGAGTTAGCCTTTCGCAGCTCGGTTTTAACGGTTTCTTAATCTCCGGGCAAGACGTAATTTTAGTGCATGCGGAAGACCCTGAATTGAATCAGTATGCGTCAAAGTTGCGAGCTAAACACCATGGAGGTAAGTTTTCTTGCGGTACTCACGCTGTAGATGATGGCTATAGCGCTTCATTGAATATTGGGGAGGGCAAAGCAAATCGTATCGCGACGCAACTGCTTGAATACGACATAGCCGTAGCAGCAACCAGAGAGTATGTGGCGGAAGTGGGTAGTGCTGGTGATACCGCGACTGCGCAAGCTGCAATCGAAATAGCAATTCAGGCGGTCAATGTTTACTATGAAAGAGATCATGGTATTCGGCTAAAGTTGTTGGATCTCAATGAGAACTTAATAGAGACCGGCACCGTAGGCATTAGCAATGTTGGCGTTGTTATTGAGAAAGCAACATTTTCCGATGACGAAGGTTTTACGATGTTGGATGAGAACCAAACTTGGATAGATTGGAATTTAGCTGAGGGTAATATATCCAATTATGATATTGGACATGTTTTCAGTACGGGTGGAGGGGGAGTTGCTAATTTATCGTCAGTTTGTGACACTTCGCGCAAGGCAGGTGGGGTAACCGGTCTTCCCAATTCTGCACAATTAACGAGCGATTTGTTTTATGTCGATTATGTTGCACACGAAATTGGGCATCAGTTCGGCGCCACTCACACCTTCAATGGCACTTCAGGGGCATGTGCAGATAATCGCGAACCTAGTACCGCTCTAGAGCCAGGCAGTGGTTCCTCGATCATGGCGTACGCCAACATTTGTGGGGCTGAAGACATTCAGGGCAGTAGCAGTCCGACCTTCCACGCTGGTTCAATCGAGCAAGTTCACATTTTTACAACCTCTGGGGGTAATTGCGGAACAACGATTGCAACCAGTCCAGTTAACAATATTGACCCATCAATTGTCACTGCCAGTATTGATAGTAGCAATAACCATACGATTCCCTACGGCACACCGTTTCAACTTGGGATTAGTGCGACTGACCTCGAGACCATCCCTTCTGTCCTAACTTATCAGTGGGATCAAATGGATGCCGGAACAGAAACTGATGCAACTAATCTTGGACTGGATCTGGTGACCAATGCCTTGTTTCGAACTTATGTGCCAGAGAATCGTTTAGCAAGTCGAGATTTTCCAGCTTTGGGCACTCAAGTGAATGGCTTGTACGATGTCAGTGAAGCTTTACCTTGCCAGAGCCGCGGGCTTAATTTTCGCGCGACGGTTCGAGATGGCGACAGTGGGCAAGACACGGCAGACCTGTTGGTTAACGTAACCCGGCAGGCAGGGCCTTTCAAAGTTACATCGCAAGCTGTCAGTCAAAATCTAGCGGCTGATTTCACGGTTACTTGGGACGTGGCAGACACCAATAACGCGCCGGTCAGTTGTTCAACCATCAGCATAGATTTACTGGCCTTCGATAACGCTACTTACGAAAACTATAGCGTGCATTCTCTGCTCGCCGGCACTGCCAACGACGGCACTGAACTAGTCAGTCTGCCAGCGAATATATTGACCGCTCCAGCGCGAGGAAGGCTGCGGGTGATGTGCGATAACAATGTCTTTTATGCGCTGTCGGAAGGTGACTTGACGTTTAGCGGTGGCGCTGGCTTAGCTTTTGATTCTGGTGATAATCTAACTTTTCACAATGACACCAACGGCACAACCGTTGCGGGCACTTTTGTCTGCGGAAGCGGATTTAAGTTTGGTGATCCTGACTTCACCGGTGCTAGTGACCCGTGGTGGTGGTTAATGCTGGCTGGTGGAATCGCTTCGATTAACCGATTTCGCCGTCAGACGCGTAGAGTCTAATCGCCGCGGATTCGACTAAAGGTTGCCCCGCCTACAGCTGACCAATTGGCTCTAGTTAAGGCTGGCAGACTGTTTTAATGATCGCGTTGTATTGCAGCGCATAGCTGCGGGCTTTTTGCATCAATTGCAAATGCTCGTCGCTGCGGATCATGTCGGACACGCCGTCTACCAGTCGCACTCCACACGCTTGTTCAAACTGAATTTGTCGGTTCTGCGCAACGCCTGGAATGCTAACGCTGCGAGTAGCCAAGCCGAGTAAGCGCAGATCATTGCTGGCGATCGCTTGATTCGCATCAACTTGAGCGTTGGCGGTGTTCACCCAGAGTAGTCTTGCTATGTAGGGGTCGTCGGGGAGCGGGAGCGGAGCCGGAGAGCAGGCCGCAATCAGCCAGCCAGAAATTAAAATAAGAGCGACGCGTTGCATTACATTATTTCTCCAGAACCATGCTCGTGAGATTGTTTTGGTGGTGCCCAGGAGAGGACTTGAACCTCCACGACCTTACGATCACTAGCACCTGAAGCTAGCGCGTCTACCAATTCCGCCACCTGGGCATGGCGCGCGAATATACACTACCTGGTAGTTGATCGGCAAATGTTTCTATATACTCGCCAGCTTGCAGCGGACCCAATATGCCAAAGAAAACTAGTAAGCCCTCCACAGACCCTTTTCACTCTCGCGAAAATGCCAATTATGACAAGCCGATTGCTAGTCGGGAGCATCTTCTCGACTTGATTGCAAAGCAACAAGTGCCGATGCCGCAAGAGCAGATTGCCGAATTGCTCGGTTACTCAGAAGATGTGTCGTTGGAAGCGCTGCGGCGCAGGCTGAAGGCGATGGTGCGTGATGGTCAACTGTTCCGGAATCGTCGTGGCGGTTACCTCAGTTTTGACCACATGGACCTGCAAAAAGGTTATGTGCAGTCGCACCCGGATGGCTTTGGTTTTGTTAGTCCAGACGATGGCAGCAAAGATATATTTCTGCCGGCACGGCAAATGCGCACCCTGATGAATGGCGACAAGGTGGCGGTTAAGATCGCCAATTTCGACAAACAGCGGCAACGGTCCGAAGGCGCTTTGGTTGCGGTTTTAGAACGAGCCAATGAAACTTTGGTCGGTCGCTACTATCGTGAAAATGGTATCGATTTTGTGGTGCCCGATGACAAACGTCTGGTCGCCGATATTCTGCTCAAACGCGACGTCGAACATAGCGCCAAATCGGGTGATGTGGTGCTGGTGCGTATCGCTGAGTATCCCTCCCATCACAGCCAGCCTGTCGGTGTGGTGGTGCAAGTGTTAGGACAAGAAAGCGCGCCTGGAATGGAAGTCACGATTGCGCTCAATACGCATCACATTCCGCATCATTGGAATGAGCAAGTGCAGGAGTCGATCAAAAGTTTAAACCCTGAGGTTTTGCGCAAAGACAAGCAGAACCGACGCGACTTGCGTCAATTGCCGTTTGTCACCATTGATGGATCGGATGCGCGAGATTTTGATGACGCGGTTTATTGCGAAGACCTTGACCAAGGCTTCCGGCTTTTCGTTGCGATTGCCGATGTGGCGCATTATGTGCCGGTTGATTCAGCGCTTGACCTAGAAGCCTGCTTGCGCGGGACCTCGGTTTATTTTCCGGGTGAAGTCATTCCAATGTTGCCAGAGGTGTTGTCGAATGGGCTCTGTTCACTCAACCCAGAGGTGGACCGATTGGCGTTGGTTTGTTCGATGGAGATCAATCTGCAAGGCACGGTAAAACAATTCGAGTTCTTTGACGCGGTTATCCATTCGCACGCTCGGCTTGAATACGGAGAAGTGGCTGAAGCGCTGATTGACGGCAAGAAGTCTGAAGATGCGGCGTTGAACCGCCGGCTGCCCGATTTGAAACGTTTGCAGCAAGTTTTCATAGCGTTGCAAAAAGCCCGGCGGCGCCGACACGCGATTGAGTTTGAAACCCGCGAAGTGGTGTTTCATTATAACGATGAACGCAAAATTGAGGCGATTGAGCCCTATCGACGAAATCAAGCGCATCAAATCATCGAAGAATGCATGATTGCCGCCAATATTAGTGCCG
>CBDTWQ010000003.1:0-22174 GCA_965364115.1 uncultured Gammaproteobacteria bacterium
GTGACCTGATGATGACGCTGCCAGAGTTGGCGACTGCGATGCAGCACCAAGTCGGAATTATTGTGATCGTAATTAACAACGGCATTTACGCGACGATTCGAATGCACCAAGAAAGAGCATACCCGAATCGTGTGATCGGCACCGATATGATCAACCCAGACTTTATCACGCTCGCAAAAGCGCACAATGCCCATACCGAATTAGTGGTTGAAACCGCTGAATTCGAAGCCGCTTTTCAGCGCGCGAAAGCCTCACTCAAGCTGGCGCTGATTGAAATCAGGCTTTCCCCCAATATTCTGACACCAACCGCCACTGTGGAAAGTCTGCGACAGGGTCGTTAAGCGTCAGCGAATCTGAATTCAGCCAGCGATGCATTGTATCTGGTTGAATCTGGCTGAATTTGGCAAAAACCAGCAGCAGACGGCAAATCGCTATTACGTTGTCCGATATCGCTAGGGTATAATTCGAACTCTTTACAAAATTAAACAAGATCATGGATATCAATCAGTTAATGATACAAAGCCTGCAGCTGCTCGGCCTTGGGATGGGCGCGGTTTTTATTATTCTGCTCTCGTTAATTGTCATTATTACGCTGGTCTCGAAGCTTGTGCCCGAGGAACTACCGCCTTCAGTCAATAGTTCTTCTGCCACCCGTAATAATACAAAAAATGATCACGTCGCCGCGATTTCGGCAGCCGTGCGGCAATATCGCCAAAAATCTTGATAGCCATTGATTGCGAAAAAAAACCGTTAAAGGAACGAATTTATGACTAAACCCCTGCTGATTACTGACGTGGTGTTGCGCGATGCGCATCAGTCGTTGTTTGCAACCCGTATGCGCATCGAAGACATGCTGCCGATCGCTGCGAAGCTCGATCAAGTCGGTTATTGGTCACTGGAAACCTGGGGTGGCGCCACCTTTGATGCTTGCATTCGATTTCTTGGCGAAGACCCGTGGGAACGCCTGCGCTTGCTGAAAGCAGCAATGCCCAACACACCAATGCAAATGCTACTGCGAGGCCAAAACGCGCTCGGCTATCGTCATTACGCTGATGATGTGATTGAAGCATTCGTCGAACGCGCCGCCGCTAACGGCATGGACGTTTTCCGCATCTTCGATGCGATGAACGATATGCGCAATTTAAAAACGGCGATCAAAGCCACGGTCGCGGTCGGCAAACATGCCCAAGGCACCATGTCGTATACCCTAAGCCCGGTTCACAATATTGATTTGTGGGTCGACATGGCAAAGCAACTGGAAGACATGGGCAGCCATTCACTGTGTATCAAAGACATGGCCGGGCTGCTCAAACCTTATGTGGCCGAAGAACTGGTTGAGCGAATCAAGGCGACTTGCTCGATTCCGCTGAGCATGCACTGCCATGCCACCACTGGTCTTTCGACCGCCACTTATTTGAAAGCGATCGAAGCCGGCATCGATATGATTGACACATCGATCTCGTCGATGAGCCTGACCTATGGCCATTCCGCCACCGAGACTTTTGTTTCGATTCTTGAAGATAGCGATCGTGCCACCGGCCTGGATTTGGCTTTGCTCGAAGAGATTTCACTTTATTTTCGCGACGTGCGTAAAAAATATGCCCAATTCGAAGGCTCACTGAAAGGCGTTGACCCTCGGATTCTAACCGCTCAAGTGCCTGGCGGAATGCTCACCAATCTCGAAAGCCAGCTCCGAGAGCAGAACGCTGAAGACAAGTTTGACGAAGTGTTGCGCGAAATTCCTGCCGTTCGCAAAGACCTCGGTTACATACCACTGGTCACGCCCACTTCGCAAATCGTCGGAACCCAAGCAGTGATCAACGTGCTCAGTGGCGAGCGATACAAGTCCATCAGCAAAGAAACGGCAGGCATGCTGCGGGGTGAATACGGCGCGACGGCGGCCAAGGTCGATGCCGAGCTACAGGCGCGCGTGCTCGACGGCGGAGAACCCATCACTTGTCGCCCGGCCGACTTGCTAAAACCAGAAATGGACAAGCTCGCGGCTGAGCTTCGCGACATCGCCAAGGCTGAAAATATCGCCCTCGATAACAACGAAATCGATGATGTGTTGATTTACGCTCTGTTTCCGCAGGTCGGCACCAAATTCTTGAAAAATCGCGGTAACCCAGACGCGTTTGAACCGGCTCCAGGGCTCGAAACCGACACGCCTACAAAGAGCACAATCAGCGCCGCTGCGACCAACCCAGCAGCCGAACTAGGCCGGGTTGAGAGTTATCGGGTTAGCGTTAATGGCACCCAATATGACGTGGTCGTCGGGCCTGGTGATGCCGACATCAGCCAGATCACGCCGCTAGCTAACGCGGCTGCTTCTGCACCGGTTACAGCGGCCAGCGGAAATAGCGTTGAAATTAAAGCCCCGTTAGCCGGTAGCATCATTGAAGTTTTGGTGACAGTTGGCGACAAGGTCAGCGATGGCGACCCGGTAATCATGGTCGAAGCAATGAAAATGGAAACTGAAATTCGTGCCAATAACAGCGGCACCGTGCAGTCGATCGATGTTAAGCAAGGTGACTCGATTCAGTCAGATCAATTACTGATGACCATAGGCTGATTTGATGGAACAAGGCTTGCTGCAACTCTGGACTTCAACCGGGCTTTATAACTTCACCCTCGGCCAGGTCATTATGCTGTTGGTCGGGGCCGGGCTTATTTACCTCGCTATCGCCAAAGGTTTCGAGCCTTTGCTACTGATTCCGATTGGTTTTGGCGGCATCCTCGCTAATATCCCGGTGGCCGATATCGCCGGGCCCGACGGTTTTCTCGGCATTCTCTATAGCGCTGGAATCGAAACTGGATTGTTTCCCCTGCTGATTTTTATGGGCGTCGGTGCAATGACTGATTTCGGGCCATTGCTGGCACGCCCAAGTTTAATGATACTCGGTGCGGCTGCGCAGTTCGGCATCTTCTCCACCTTGTTTGGCGCAATCGCGATGAACTTAATACCCGGAATCGAGTTCAGCATGGCTGATGCAGCAGCAATCGCGATCATTGGCGGTGCAGATGGGCCAACCGCAATTTATGTGGGCTCAAGGTTGGCGCCTGA
Organism: uncultured Gammaproteobacteria bacterium; assembly: GCA_965364115.1. Taxonomy (GTDB): domain Bacteria; phylum Pseudomonadota; class Gammaproteobacteria. The sequence goes on from CBDTWQ010000003.1 coordinate 3,065, forward strand.
TTTACTCGGTGCCATCGCCGTTGCCGCTTATTCGTATATGGCGTTGGTGCCAATTATCCAACCGCCAATCATGAAATTGTTGACCACCGAAGAAGAACGCAAAACTAAAATGACCCAACTGCGCAGAGTCGGCAAACTTGAGAAAATTCTGTTCCCGCTGATCTTGTTGACCGTCACTATATTATTACTGCCATCAGCAGCACCGCTGATCGGCATGCTTTGCTTCGGTAATTTGCTGAAAGAATCAGGCGTAGTTGACCGCTTAAGCAACACCGCGCAAAACGAACTGATTAACATCGTGACCATCTTCCTAGGTCTTTCCGTCGGCTCCAAACTCGCCGCCGATAAATTTCTGAGCCCGGAAACACTCGGCATTCTGTTGCTCGGAATGGTCGCTTTTTCGATTGGCACAGCTGCCGGCTTATTAATGGGCAAAGTGATGTATCGAGTGACCGGTGGTCAAGTTAACCCGCTGATTGGCTCAGCTGGCGTTTCAGCAGTTCCAATGGCCGCACGCGTATCCAACAAGATGGGGCTGCAAGCCAACCCGCAAAACTTCTTGCTGATGCACGCAATGGGCCCGAACGTGGCCGGCGTCATCGGCTCAGCCGTCGCCGCCGGTGTGTTACTCGCAATTGTTGGCTAACCGATAAAAAAGCCGACAGTTCAGTATTGAAAACTCAGACACTAAAAATGGCAGAAGAGATTTGGGCGTATATGTCAGCTGCTCAATCTCGAACAAAATCTGATGCGATTGTTATCTGTTGTTCTTACGACTTACGTGTTTGTGATCACGCATGTCAGCTCATTGATGCGGGACTTTCAGATAGGTTGGTGATCAGTGGAAAGTCTGGAAACTGGACGCAATATATTTGGGACGAGTCTGAAGCTCAGATATTTTATGAGAGAGCGATTGAAAATGGGATTGATAAAACAAAAGTTATTCTGGAATCAAGAGCGACTAACTTTGGCGAGAACATAACTTTTTCTAAAGCGCTGATTCCTCACGCTAAGACAGTCACATTCGTTTCCAAACCAAACTCTCTTCTCAGAGTAAAACTCACGGCTGAAGTTCAGTGGCCCGAAGTCAATGCCTATGTGTCTTGCCCAAATATCGAGTTCCCCAGTGAGGTCTCAAATATTATTGGTGTGTGGGGAGTGATCAATGAAATGGTTGGCGATATTGAAAGAATACAGACCTATCCAGATTTAGGCTATCAAGCGAAGCATTCGATGCCAGAAAAAATTCTGCACAATTGGCGGTGCCTAATAGAGCAGGGATTCACCCATCATTTAATGCCTCGCAACAACCTTCAGCCGGATCAGTAAATCCTCGCGCACTGATGTAAGACACGCCTCTTTGGTCAAATCGTTTATGCCGGTGAAATCTCGTCAGCTATCGCCCGATCAGTCTGTTTACATCGAACGAAGCAGGGTGACTAATTCTTCCGTGACGGCATTGGTTCCCATATCGCCGCCAAATTCTATTGGCCGAATACGTTGCTGTTCGAACCCTTGATCAACGGCTTGATTGATCAATTGGCTAGCATCCTGCATCGCCGCAGAGTTCAATTTTTCTGCCAGATAATCCAACATCAACGCGCCGCTTAAAATGGCGGCCAGTGGGTTGGCTAAGTCGTGGCCCATAATATCGGGTGCACTGCCATGGGCGGGCTGAAACAATCCATTGTGGTCGCCAATTTCACCGCATGCGGCGATACCCATGCCACCGACTAAACCACCCGCAAGTTCAGAGAGTATGTCACCGAACATATTCTCCATCACCAACACATCGAATTCCCAGGGTTTGCGAATTAAGTCGAGGGCCTGCGCGTCAACATAGTTATAGCCGACTTTAATATCCGGAAACTCGGGTCTAATTTCATCGAAGATTTGTCGGAAAAAGGCCATGGACGCAAAAACATTGGCCTTGTCAACGCAAGTCAGCAGCCCACGACCGCCCTTTTGCTTGCGTTTCTCTGCCAGTCGAAAGCCGAAGCGATGGAGTTTCTCTGAAGTAACGCGCGTGATCCGCAAGGTTTCTCGCACTTCTTCATCACCGATTTTCTCACTTCGGCCATGAACCGCGGCCGAGTAAAACAAGCCTTCGGTAGACTCACGCAAAATAACTAAATCGATCATCGCGGCGCGATCATCGGCGAGGCGTTGTGGCGCGTTGGGGTAGGCCTTCACGGGGCGCACACCGGCATAAAGACCTAAGCGGTCGCGCAAACGTAAATGCGGTGAGATTTCAGTGCCATCCGAGAAACGAATGTCGGGTAAGCCAATCGCACCCAGAAAAATGGCATCACACTGACCCGCAGCTTCTTCCCCATTCAGCTCGATATCGACCCCTTTGGCGACAAAGTGGTTTGCGCCAGCCAAAATTTCGCGATAGTGAAGGCGGAACCCACCCACCACTTCTTGTGCGGCTTCAACCACCGCGAGAGTTGCGTTGGTCACATCAATGCCGATTCCATCACCCTTGATGACCGCAATTTCAGATTCAGTCATAAGTTATTTATAACGGTCATTTTTATTGAACTAGTTCACCGAGACAGAACGCTGCAGCGTTTGCCAATCTTGCCCCAAACCGACATCGGCACTCGACGGCGATAACATGCCTTTGCCCTTGATCAAGTCGGCGGCGCGCTCAGCCAGCATGATCGTTGGCGAATTGAGATTGCCATTGGGAATGGTGGGGAAAATCGACGAATCTACCACTCGCAAGCCTTCGACACCGTGCACTCGAGTTTCCGAATCTACCACCGCATTCTGGTTTTCTCCCATCCGGCAGGCACAGGAAGGATGGTAGGCTGACTCGACCGCGGAACGCACAAAAGCGTCAATTTCGGCATCTGATTGCACTCCTTCCCCTGGCTGAATTTCGGCGCCGCGAAAAGCTGACATCGCCGGCTGACCGATGATTTCTCGAGTCAGCCTGACGCAAGCACGGAAGGCTTCGATGTCCTCTTGATGCTGCAGGTAGTTGAATTGTATTTCTGGTTTATCCGTCACCTTCGGAGTTCGCAGCTTGACCGTACCGCGGCTATGCGGCTTGTTGTGGCCAACATGAACCTGAAAACCATGACCATCAAAAGCGGCATTGCCGTCATAGCGCATCGCCCCCGGCAGAAAGTGGTATTGAATATCTGGCCATTCGATGCCCGCGCGCGAACGAATAAAAGCGCAAGATTCGAAATGATTAGTAGCCCCTAGACCTTTGCGGGTCAAAATCCATCGAGCACCGATCAGAAATTTGCGCCAAGGACTAAGCTCGGCATTCAAACTAATCGGTTGCTTGCAGCGAAATTGAAAGTAAAACTCAAGGTGATCTTGCAAGTTAGTGCCAACCCCCGGCAACTCATGCACCACCTCAACCTCAGCTGCCCGCAGCACATCCGCCGGGCCAATTCCAGACAATTGCAGCAAATGCGGCGACGCAATCGGCCCAGCGCTCAAGATCACTTCTCGGTTGGCGCTGATTGTTTTAGTTTGCCCTTGCTGGCTGAATTGAACCCCGGTGGCACGTTTGTTGGTGAACAAAACTCGCTCGCTCAAGGCGCCCGTGATCACCGTCAGGTTGGGCCGCTTCAACGCAGGTTTGAGATAAGCATTCGCGGTCGACCAGCGCACCCCATCCTTAACCGTCATATGCATTGGCCCAAAACCTTCCTGCTGACGGCCGTTGTAGTCATCGGTTTTCAGGTAGCCCGCCTCGGCTCCCGCTTCGATGAAGGCGCGATAAAGCGGATTTTGCATGTTATTGCCGTTGTTGACCGCGAGCGGGCCTTCTTTTGCTCGATAGTCGTCAGCGCCAAAAGCCCAATCGTCGGCTTTCTTGAAATAGGGCAGGCAATGCTGATAGCCCCAATCACGAGCACCTTGCGCTTCCCACTGATCAAAATCACGGGCGTGGCCGCGAACATAGACCATGCCGTTGATTGAAGACGAACCGCCTAGAACTTTGCCACGCGGGCAGTGCATTCGGCGATTATCGAGATAGGGCTCGGGCACCGACTCATACTGCCAGTTGTACTTCGCCATATTCATCGGAATCGACAAGGCCGTCGGCATTTGGATAAAAATGCTGCTATCACTGCCACCAAACTCGAGCAAAACCACGCTCACTTGCGGATCTTCACTAAGCCGGTTCGCCAACACGCAACCGGCAGAACCCGCACCCACAATGATGTAATCGTAACTTTCTGTCATCAATCGAACCTATGTTTTATTTGAGAGAATCATCATTTTTCGTCCCCTAGCTGGCAATCTTCATTGCCGTTTATCCCATCATATAATTCCTTTCTTCGCCCCTCGTCAATCATTTTCATGGCATTTTCAGGAGGCCAAAGTCGATGGGTTTTCTTTGAAACAGTTTGGTTTAAACCACCCGGTTAATTTGCAGAAGCGAGTCGACAAATTCAATTGGTTAGTTAGCACCCTAAATAGGCCGATGTTTGCTAAAAAACCCAGACTGCTTGATTCTTGTCTGAATAGAGCGCTTCGATTGAAACTGAGCGAATATTACGGCCAGAGCCACTAAACGGTGCGTTTTATTATTATGCACCTATATTTGTGCTGCCTGAGCAAACCCCGAAAGGATTGGTTGCGACAACCCAATGACACGATTCAAATCTCTCACTGCCGTATTATTACTGCTGTTATTCGGATCGGCGGCTTTTGCGGAGCGGCCAAAAATTGGCCTCGCACTCGCAGGCGGCGGTGCCAAAGGCAGCGCTCATATTGCGGTGCTGGAGTTGCTGGAACAGCATCAAATTCCGGTGGACTACATAGCCGGCACCAGCATAGGTTCCTATGTCGGAGCCCTGTATGCGTTGGGCTATGGCCCAAAGGAAATTAGGCGCATCATCTTTGAAGCGGATCTAAACCGGGGTTTCTCAGATGCGATCAAACGAGAAAAGTTGCCGCACCGAGCTAAGCGACATCGAGATATTTTTAATATCCCCATAGAAATTGGTTATCGTGATGATGAAGTTCGACTGCCAATTGGCTTGCTGTTCGGTCAAACGATGTCGACATTGCTGCGACGTTCCGTCGGCAACATCCAGGACCTCGAAAGTTTCGATCAACTGCCGATTCCATTTCGCGCGATTGCCACTGATTTGGTGACCAGCGACACCGTTGTGCTCGATAGTGGCGACTTGATCAAAGCACTTCAGGCCTCATCGGCGGTTCCTGGAGTACTGGTGCCGGTTGAAATTGAAGGGCGTTATCTGGTGGATGGGGGCATGTCTCAGAACCTCCCGATCTCGCAAGTGCGGGAACTCGGGGCCGACATCGTCATCGCGGTCGACGTCAGCGCCCCATTGCTCGATAAGGACGACCTCGATAGCGGAGTCGCGGTGCTCAACCAAATCACCAATTTTCTGACGGTTAAAAATCTCGAAGCTCAAAAGCGGCAACTCAAACCAAATGACGTCTATATTCGACCCGAAATTGGCCATTTGAGCACCACAGACTTTGCGATCTTGCCGGAAGCTTATGAAGCTGGCAAAGAAGCGGCACTCTCTCAATTAGAGCAATTACGCCAATTCAGCGTCGATAGCAAAACCTATCAGCTATACGCCGACGAAAAGAAAATCAAACAGAATGCGTTATTCAACGGGTCACAAAAGCCATTGGTGGATGTAATTTTGAGCAATCAATCTAGCCTCAATGAGGCCTATTTATTATCCGTGCTTGGAATCAAAAAGGGATACACAGTCTCAGCCGCACAGCTCACCGACGCACTGGATCGTGTCTATGCGTTGAATCGATTTGAGCGGGTCGATGGCAGTTTCCAAGAGTCCGAAGACGGCCGAATTTTGAACGTAGAAGTGATTGAGAAATCTTGGGGGCCCAATGTTTTTGAGCTAGGCCTCGGCTGGGAAGACGACTTTACTCTCGATTCCACAATCAAACTCGATATTGCCCATACCTGGGGTGACATCACAGATAACAACGGCGAATGGCGAAATGAAATCAGGCTCGGCACCGACAAGAAATTCCGCTCCGAGGTCCATCTGCCCTTGGATCAAACACACGGTTATTATTTCAACACCAGCTATCAACATCTGCGTCGAGATCAAAACTTTTTCATCGACAATGAAAGAGCCATTACTTATCACCTAGTCAACCGCCAACTAGATTTAGCGCTGGGCTTCCAAGCCGGAAATTTGGGGGTGCTGGAAGCGGGCTTTAGTTTTAAGTCGGGAGATTTTTCCAATGGGATATTGTTTCAAGATGGGCTCGAATACGATAGCTCAGGCATTTTCCTGCGCTTCGGTTACGACAATCTTGATCGTTTTAGCTTACCCACACGCGGCAGCCGATTGAACCTGCAGTTAACGCTACGCGATGAATCGATCGACGGCACACCGATTCTAGGCGATCAGGATTTAGATCAGAAATATCAGACGATCCAATTCCACGCCGACTGGAAGAACGCGCAAAAGAATGGCAATCACGTGATTGTCACCAAAGCCGCTTTTACTTACTTAGACAGCGACATCGACCAAAGCATTGAATATGCCGAGTTGGGCGGTTTCCTAAATCTTTCTGGTTTTCACAAGAATGCTCTGATTGGAAATCACAAGCTCTTCGCTGCAGTGGCTTATCAATATGACCTCGGCAAAAGCTTAGGTGGCCTCAGCGACTATCCGGTTTACGCCGGCTTTAGTCTCGAACTCGGAAACGTTTGGCCCACTGCCGATAATATCAAACTCGACGAGTTAATCGCTGCAGGCAGTCTCTTCTTGAGCACCGATAGTGTACTAGGCCCGGTCGCGTTAGCCGTTGGGTTTGGCGAGGAAGGCGCCGAATCGGTGTACTTCTTTCTTGGAAATAATATGTAACTCAATCGTTTTTGGGACCGGGCAAATTCAATCGACACTAATCCCTTGATATTTATTGTTATGTCGATTACTCTCGACATATGGAATTACACGACGCCACTCGAGCACTCTCTGCGTTGTCGCAACCTTCGCGGCTGAATGCCTTTCGAATGCTAGTTCGCAGCGGCGCTGAAGGTATGCCCGCTGGTGATATTGCGCGGGCCTTGGAAGTTCCGCACAACACTTTATCGTCACACTTGGCCATTTTGCTGCAGGCTGGGTTAATCAGTTCCGAACGTCAAAGCCGTTCGATCATCTATCGAATCAATTTTGATGGTACCCGCGCATTGTTCAGTTTTCTGCTCGAAGATTGCTGTCAGGGTAATCCTGACGACTGCCTGCCCATTCTGGACAGCTTGTTACCCACCTGCGGCGACCCAAAACCCATAAAACCAAACCCTGTTAAAGGAGCCTTACAATGAAACGTTTACATGTCAATCTGTCGGTCACCGACCTCGATCAATCGGTCAACTTCTACCGCAACTTGTTCAGCGCGGAGCCCACCGTAGTCAAGTCCGATTATGCCAAATGGATGCTGGACGACCCTCGCGTCAACTTTGCACTCACTACTCGTGGCAGCGGCAACGGGGTAGACCATCTCGGCATTCAAGTTGAGAACGAACAGGAGCTCGACGAAGTTTATAGCCGCTTAAAATCGGCCGACGCTCGTGTCATCGAAGAAGGCAGCACCACCTGCTGCTATGCCAAATCTGAGAAGAGTTGGATCTTTGATCCACAAGGGCTTCCCTGGGAGACCTTTCTAACCCACGGAGAAAGCTCAGTCTATGGCACAGATACGATCCAAGGCGAAGAGTCTAATTCAAGCTGCTGCGAAGCCAAACAATCAGATCAAGCTTGTTGCTAACGAGACGGTTATAACTTTTTAGAGTTCACGTCTAATATCGCGATTAAAATCCTCATGGGAGCCCAGTGCCATCAATTCAAGAATTAACCTACCTTCGTCGTAGCTATATCCTAACAGCGTAAGCTGCTTGTTCATCTTGAATTTGTATACACGCAGAAAAGTCAGGGCTCCCTTTTTTAGCTCACCAAGTGTTGGTTTCACCATTAATTCTCTTATTGCCGCATCCAGTTCTTTTTTTTGGTTCGCCTTTAGCTTTTTTATCACTTTCTTAAATGTTGGCGTTTGTAAAACTGACGTTACTTTAACCAAAATCGTAGCTTTCCAATTTTCCCGCTTCCCGTTCAGCTTTAGCGATGATTGCTTGCTTTACAAATTCATAAGGCATGTCTGGGTTGTCTTCCATAATTTCACCAATTTTCGCCCAGTGCTCAATTTGCTTTGGAGGTGTTCGATTCAGGGCTTTAGCCATAATAGTAGCCTTTTCAACCAGGTATTGGTCTAATCGTATACTTGTCGTAGCCATATCAGTTTCCTCAGTGTTTTACACGACGTATTGTAGCAACTTGCCACAATTGAGGCAAGTTGCTACAAGCAAATGCCGTCGGATCGGCAAACCGCTAGGCGCTTTGCCGACCGCTGATTTTGGCGTTAGCATCCCAAACAGTCAAAAAAGGAAATTAAGCCAATGATGGATCGGAGCAACTATAACGCTTGCAGACAGATCAAAATGTCTGACAGACGAAAATTTCGATCGATGGATTAGACGTTGGACACTCTGACTAAGCTTGGCCTGCTACTACTTTGTGCCACTTTTTCAGCAACGGCTTCCGCTGAATGGCTGGGCGATTGGCTTGCGAAAAACGAGCCTTTAGTGATCGACTATGTGCTGTCATTGAAACCGAGTGAAACACCGATTAGTGGCGTCACGTTGACTGATGGAGAGACCCGCCTAAAAGATTTTCACTATAAAAATCAAGTCGAGAAAAACAGGCCTGGCAGCAACATTCACCTGTTCGAGAAAGACAGTCGGTATCTTGCGATTATCTGGCTTTCCTCCGAAGCCAAGCCATTACCAATTCCCGAGTGTGAGCCGAATTCAGAAGAATCCAAATTTCCATGGTTACGGGCCTCGCTTATTTCTGGCGATGTTTACGCCCATCACGAAGTCCAGCCTGGGCATGGAATTGTGATCAATTACTGTCCTAGCGATCAGTGGATGGGGGCAATCAATAAATAATATTGAGCATCCCAATCTAGACAAGCGGAAACGCTCGCGGGCGTTTAATATGGCCACTGACCATCTGTGAAACTTAGCTTGAGAGTGCCACCACCATGAGCCTAACCCAACTTCCTGCAAATCTTCCTACGCCGATTGATGACGGTGCCGCCGACCATCTTGAATCGGCTTCATTGCCCGATGTTTCGTTTTCAGCTACCAATGATGAAACCCTTAGCGTACGAAGTTTAACGGGTCTCGTGATCATCTATGTTTACCCAATGACGGGGCGGCCCGACCGAGCGCTACCAGAAAATTGGGATGAAACTCCGGGTGCAAGGGGCTGCACACCTCAATCTTGCAGCTTCAGAGATCATTACACCGAGTTGCAAAAGTATCAGACGAACGTGTATGGTTTGAGCGCACAATCTACCGAGTATCAGCGCGAAGCGAAAGAACGGTTGCAGCTTCCCTTTGAGTTGCTGAGTGATTCGAACCTGACACTTAAAGAAAGCTTAAACTTACCTACTTTTGAGGCTGCGGGCATGACGCTTTATAAACGCATCACGTTGATCGTGCGAGACGGCATTATTGAAAAGGTTTTTTACCCGGTGTTCCCACCCGATCGCAATGTTGACGACGTGCTTGAATGGTTGCAGTTACATGCCTAGGCTGCTGATTGCAGAGGCACTGGGAACATTGCTGATGGTGCAACGGTGGTCGGGTCTGGGGTTATGGCGGAGGAACAATTTATCGGACATCGCAGCGGTCACTGCCCCCGGTTTTATCATCGCTCAGCTAATCAGCGCCGCGCTGGCAACCGGTTTCAGCGCTTGGCTTTTTAGCCGCGATTAAGACTCATGTCTGATTCCAGCCACGCAGTCCAATTCCGAGCTGCAACTATCCTCGACCGCGACAAAATCAATTGCGTTTATCAATCAGCCTTCCCACAACAGGAAAGCCACGCGGTGGCAAAACTGGCGATCGAACTGCTATCGACTAATACCATTCCCAGAATCATTTCACTGGTTGCCGAGTCAGATGGGGAAATAGTTGGCCACGCCGCATTTAGCCCGGTGAGAATCGATATGGATCAAGATTTCCGTGGCTACATCTTGTCTCCGCTGGCGGTTAATCCTGACTTTCAAAAACGCCGAGTTGGCGCAGACCTAATTACCAAAGGAATAGAGATGCTCAGCACTAAAAGCGTCGAAGTACTTTTGGTATATGGAGACCCGGCTTACTACTCACTGTTTGGGTTCAATGTCGACGCCGCTCGGCCATATATTCCGCCTTTCGAATTAACTTACCCGTTTGGCTGGCAAGGCATCTCTCTCAACAGTCAGCGAAATCGCAGCTCAGCCAGCCAGCTCAGCTGCGTTAGCGCTCTATCTAACCCGGCCCTGTGGTAGCTGAGATCGGCATCTCTATTCAGTTCAGCCAGATTATCTGCCCGAAAAACGAATCGAGCTAATGCGCAATTAACGCCTTATTGAACGCCCGCTAGCTCCAAGGAAATGGGCTGTTTGAAACGGGGTGCAGTTTGCCTTCGGCGTAGCGTGAAAAACGAAATGGTTCTAGCAAACGGTTTTTGCTGCCGCACAACTCTTCAGCCACCAGCTGGCCGACGCCGAGCATTTTGTAGCCATGGTTTGAATCGGCAATCAGATAGCAATTCTCGCGAAAAACATCGAAAACCGGAAAACTGTCTGGGGTGAATGAACCGATTCCACCCGAAGGTTCGTTCTTGAAGAACTCAAACTTGCCTTCAAAGCGTTTCTGACAGTGAGCCAATGCTGAGGTCCACATGTGCGCGAAGTCTTCGCCGACGATAAAATCAGGTGAATCGACGCCATAGGGATCCACCGCCACGTCATCCGGATCCGTTTCGATCGCATAAGGTGCGGCACCGCCTTGAATGCCACCAAAATGAAAATCTGGCTTGTAGTAAATGCCCCACATTTTGTCAGTAATTAGGCTGCCATCGTGGTTCGAATAAAGTGGCTCGTTACTATCGACATGAATCACTGGTGGGAACCGACCGTCATTGGTCTTTTGCAGCTCAGGATCAACCCCGAGGGTGCCTTCTTGCAGCGACCAATAGATCCACATCGGGATGTTGTCATGCACGCTTCCATCTGCGCTCTTAATCGAAATCGTTTTTGGCAGTTCAAGCATATCCCAAACCGTTTTCGCCCAAGGGCCCGCGCCAATGACCAACTGATCACATGCGATCTCGCCTTTATCGGTTTGCACCGCTTGAATCGCACCACCGGCTGATTCGCTTTTGAAGCCAGTCACGGTGCAACCACTGATGATCCGCACTCCTTCGTTTTCAGCTTTTTTAGCCAGGCCATAGATGGCTTTGGTGTTGTTAGCATAGCCGCCGCGCTTTTCGTGCAGCACCGACGTGATGCCGGTGGCCTGCCAGTCATCAAACAGCGTTTTCATGTAATCTGATGACTCTTTTTCGCCTTCAATAAAGGTCGATTCGTAGCCAATCTCTTTTTGCTGCTCGGCAATACTGGCGACATCGGTGTGCATGCTTTCTGGGCTGATTTGCATATAACCGACCGGGTGATAGCTATAGGCTTCCGGGTCGGTTTCCCAAACGCCGACGCTATGCGCCATCAACTCACGCATCGCCGGTTGAAAGTAATTGTTGCGGACTACGCCACAAGCGATTCCAGAGGCGCCCGCTGCGATGCCGCCTTTGTCGACCACCAAGATATCGCGGCCGTCGCCCTTACCTTGTGCTTTCAATTGAAGGGCTAGATGATAAGCGGTGCTGAGACCATGAATGCCCGCGCCTAGAATAAAATATTTTACATGTGTTGGAACTGCCATCGATCACCCTGCTGTTCTGTAGTAAGTCGAGTGGCGTCTACAGACACCACTTTGTTGATACTTACAGAGACTAGCTCAATTGCGGCTCAGACCGCTAAACTAGAACGACCAATCAAAACACAATAACGACATCTATAGTGACTCGGCGTGGCAACCACTATGAGGATGACGAAAGATCCGCGACGGCAACTTTTATGCGTCTAATCGCCTCTTCGATCCGTCCTCGAGGGCAGGCAAAGTTGAGCCGCATGTAATTCGAGTCGCCAAAATCAGAACCCGCCGATAGGCCGACCCCAGCCATTTCAAAGAAAGACATCGGGTCTTCGAGCTTAAGCCCAGAGACATCGATCCAAGCCAAATAGCTCGCTTCCACCGGTTCTAATGAAAGGCCCGCAATCGAATTGATTTGTTCGATCAGATAGTCTCGATTGCCCGCCAGGTATTCACATTGCTGCCGATTCCAATCTTCGCCGTGCTCGTAAGCCGCCTCGGCAGCCGCATAACCCATGATGTTGACGTGCGGCACGATATACGGATTGACCTTGATTTTACGACGCAAAGCTCGATCCGGCACGATCGCAAAAGAGCAGCCCAAGCCTGCCAAGTTGAAAGTTTTACTCGGCGCCATCAGGGTGATGCTACGATTGGCGATTTGAGAATTCAACGATGCGATGGGTAGGTGCTGAGTTTGCGCATCGAGGATCAAATCACAGTGAATTTCATCGGAACAAATCACTAAATCCTTCTGCTCCGCAATCTCGGCTAGCTGCGCCAACTCGGATTGGCGATAAACTCCGCCACCCGGATTTTGCGGGTTACACAACAGCAACAGTTGGCCAGCCGGAATCGATTGTTTTGCTAGCCAGTCGATGTCGATCACCTGCCGACCGTCGCGCCAACACATTGGAATGAGTTGTTGCTCCCGCTGATTGAGTTCCGCAGACCGGTTGAAGGGCGGGTAAACCACCGAGGGCATCAAAACCGAATCGCCCACTTTGCCAACCGCTCGACAGGCAAGGAACAAAGCCCCTACGACGCCCGGCAAAAAAACCAGCCACGAAGGCTCGATTTGCCATCCATAGCGTTCAGCCATACGCTCAACCAGCAGTTCAATCAGCCGTGCGGGCGGCTCCGAATAGCCAAACGACGGATGATCAGCGCGGTCATGCATCGCCTGCTGAATCATCGGCTCCACCGCAAAATCAGAATCGGCGACCCACATCGGCAAAATATCTCGGCCGTGGTATTTATTCCACTTCACACTGTTGGTGTCGCGACGCTCCAACACTTGATCAAAATCATAGGTTTTAGACATGGCTCAATTCGCCCAATTACGCGCCGCGATCATAGGATAAATATTTCACTGCGTACATGCCGATGTTTATTTCGCTCGGCCGAGCGGTTAGTCTAGCTCGATGAAACTTGAATACGACTTCATCGTCTTGGGCGCGGGTTCAGCAGGCTGCGTTCTCGCCAATCGTCTCAGCGAAAGTGGCGAGCATTCGGTGCTGCTGGTTGAAGCTGGGCCATTGGATAAAAAGCTGATGATCCACATTCCTGCGGGCGTGCACAGCGTCTACAAAGATCCCAGCATTAACTGGAATTATCAGAGCGAAACCGAAGCTGCGCTAGGGAAACGTAACATCGAATTGCCGCGTGGCAAGGTAGTCGGCGGTTCTTCCTCGATTAACTCGATGGTTTATATGCGCGGGCACCCAAAAGACTATGACCGCTGGACTGATGAGGTTAGTCTAAAAGGCTGGAGTTATGCCGACTGCCTGCCCTATTTCAAAAGTGGCGAAACCTCCGAGCGAGGCGAAAGCGAGTGGCGTGGCGGCAGCGGACCTCTCGGTGTGGCGCGCGCTAAGCTCAAAAACCCCTTGTTCGATGCCTTCTTGCTGGCAGGCGAGACTTCAGGCCAAGGTTTGTCGAAAGATTTGAACGGCTATCAACCCGAAGGTGTAGCCCGTTTCGACAGTACGACTCGCGACGGTCGCCGTTGCAGCGCCGCGGTGGCGCATTTGAAACCGGCCTTGATACGTCCCAATTTAGATCTGTTGACCCATGCATTGGTTGAACAAGTGTTGCTCGAAAATTCGCGCGCGACCGGGGTCAGACTCCAATATAAAGGCAAGGTTGAAGTGATTCGAGCCACACGAGAAGTGATTCTTAGCTGTGGCGCAATTAAGTCACCCCAAGTTCTGATGCTCTCGGGTATCGGGCCAGCCGCAGAGCTCAAAAAACATGGTATTCGGCTTCGCCATGAAATGCCGGCGGTTGGTCAGAATTTGCAGGATCATCTGAAAATTCATTGCACTTGGCGCTGCACTCAGGCGATCACCTATCGACACCTCAATTATCCGTGGAATCGACTCAAGGTCGGGCTGCGCTGGTTGACTCATCATGACGGCTTCGGTGCCTCGAACATCTGGGAAGCGGGCGGCCTTATCCGCGGCAATGATTCGGTCGACTATCCGAACTTGCAATATCATTTCGCACCAATTGCCGCCACCTACAACGGCCGAAAAATAAACCTATCACAGGGCTTCACATTGCAAGTTGATCTGTTGCGCCCCGCTAGCAAAGGCCAAGTCACGCTCAACTCTGCCGACCCAACTGACCGGCCTTTGGTTCAATTTAACTACCTCGACGAGGCCAGTGATTTGCGCGAATTAATAGAGGGCTATCAAAAAATTCAGGCGCTGATTTCGCAGCATTCCTTCATTGCGTTTCGCGGCAACCGAACCGATCCAGCGCCTGAGATCAAATCTGAGAGCGACATTGCCGATTGGATCAGGGCAACCGCATCGACAGACTTTCACCCCAGCTGCAGCTGTCGCATGGGCGACGATGAGAATGCGGTGGTTGATTCCGAAATGAAAGTGCTGGGGCTTGATGGTTTAAGAGTGGTCGATGCGTCGGTGATGCCCAACATCGTTAGCGGCAACCTCAATGCGCCGACTCAAATGATCGCGGCACGCGCCGCCGACTTCATCCTTAAAAACACGCCCAAAACACCGCAAGCGGCGCATTTCCATTTTCAGGAAGAAAGCTAGGCGTTGTTAGCACCGCTGCCGGCTCAAACTTTTTGCGGTCACACCATCACTGAGATTTATCCGCAGTAACGCAACAAAAACAACGTTGCTAGCATGGTTCGATCAAGGCGCATTCAATCGATTGACGGCCCGATTTAGTTTGACTAGCTTTTCCTTTCGGTAGCTATTTGCGCGCGGTGATTGCGCGGCGAGCTGCCGAAATGTTTGCGGTAACAAGCGGTGAAGTAAGACTGAGTTTCGAACCCAGTGGCAATCGAAATATCGATCACGCTGCGATGGGTGTTCAGCAACAATTGCTTCGCGTGGCCAAGACGCAATGACAAATAGTATTGGCTGGGCGTGACATCACGATATTTGTGAAATAAGCGTTCGATTTGGCGCAGCGACAGTTTGCAGTTCTCCGCAATTATCGGCAGCGCTAAAGGCACCTCGATATTATTTTCCATCAATTTAATCACGTCGATCAATTTGGGCGCGCTCATCGCCAGATCAATTCGATCGGCCATTTGCTGCGAATCAATTTCAGTTCGAATTCGATCATGTTGAAACTGCTGCGAAATATCCTGCGCGAGCGGCCGACCGTGCTGAATCTCAATGAGTTTCAACATCATATCGAGTGCCGCGGTGCCACCCGAACAGGTGAAACGGCGTTCGGCAATTTCATACAGACTGAAGGCCACATCGAGCTGCGGATACAATTCTTTTAGTACTGGTATGTTTTCCCAGTGGATCGTCGAGCGGCATTGATCGAGCAACCCGGCTTTGGCCAGAATGAAGCTGCCAGAGCTGGCCGAACCGAGATTTACCTTCTGACGATCCATCGACTTGAGTCGTTTTAAAGTCGGCGCATGATCAAAATGCTGCGCCTGATTGGGCGCGACGATGATCAAAGTTTCAAGCTGCTCGGCCTCGGCAAAATTTTGAGTTGGCACGGTGACCCCGCAACTCGCATTAACTGGATCGTCGTTTGGCGCGAAAAACTGCCAGCGATAGAGCGGTTTGCCCGCGATAACGTTGGCCTTGCGCAAGCAATCCACCACACAACTAAAGGGAATGATCGGGTAATCGTCAATCAGTAAAATGCCGATGAGTTCGGTGTCGTTGCTAATACCTAGGAACCTCTAGCGAAATAAACATGCCCGTCACATTCTAACCAATTGTTTATCGCTAACAACTCATTGTTGCAGTAAAGCGCTTCGCTGATCATTTTCCCGATGGCGCGGTCAAACAGCTCAGAGTCGCTCAGAGATCAGCCCGCGACAAAGCCAATCCACCATACTTTATTGCCTATATTTACCGATCTCAAACCGACTCACGAGGAGCGAAAATGGGCGAATCGACAGGTGCACCACGAGGTCGCGGCGGTCGCCGTGGGCGTCAAACCCGACGAGCTGGAATTCCCTTAGAGAGCGTTAGCTTACCTTACATCACACGCAAAATTCCGTGCTTCGAAGTTATCGACGAAGAAGGTTTGGAGCTGATCGAGAAGAATGCCGATACGATTCTAGAAGAAATCGGGATTGAATTTCGAGACATGCCCGAGGCGCTTGAGATTCTGCGTCAGGGTGGCGCTGAAATTGATGGCGTGAGGGTACGTTTTCCAAGGGGTTTGTGCCGCTCCATCATTCAGGCATCCGCGCCGGCTGAATACACCCAACACGCCCGCAACCCCGAGCGCAACGTGCAGATTGGCGGCAAAAACACGGTTTTTGTGCCAGCCTACGGCAGTCCATTCGTGTTTGACCTCGACAAGGGTCGCCGTTACGCGACGATTGAAGACTTCCAAAATTTTGTCAAACTCGCTTACGCCTCTCCGAGCCTGCACCACTCCGGCGGAACCATTTGTGAGCCGGTTGACGTTGCGGTAAACAAGCGCCACCTCGATATGGTTTATTCGCATATCAAATATTCGGACAAAGCGTTTATGGGCTCAGTAACCGCGCCTGACCGCGCTAAAGACACCGTCGAAATGATCAAAATCATCGCCGGCGACCAATACATCGACGCCGAAACCGGCCGACCAAGAACCTATGCCACCAGCCTGATTAACGCCAATTCGCCGATGACCTTCGACGACACCATGCTCGGTGCGGCCAAAGTCTATGCCGAAAACAATCAAGCCACCATCATCACGCCGTTCATTCTTGCGGGCGCTATGTCGCCCGTAACGGTTGCAGGCACCGCAGCGCAATCACTCGCCGAAGCCTTGGCCGGAATGACTTTTGTGCAACTGGTAAACCCCGGCGCACCGGTAATTTTTGGCAGCTTCGCGAGCTCCATGTCGATGCAATCGGGTGCGCCAACTTTCGGCACCCCTGAGCCCGCTCTAGTGCTTTATGTGATGGCCGCGCTAGCACGCAGATTAGGCGTGCCTTTCCGCTCGGGCGGTGGTCTTTGCGGATCAAAATTGCCCGACGCACAGGCCGCCTCCGAGGCCGCCAACACCTTGTTGCCGGCCTGCATGGCGGGTGTCAATTTCGTTCTGCATGCGGCCGGTTGGATGGAAGGTGGGCTAGCGATGGGTTACGAAAAGTTCATCATGGACACTGATCAAACCGCGATGATGGAAATTTTCATGCGCGGCGTCGATCTTTCAGAAAACGGCCAAGCAATGGATGCCATTCGTGAGGTCGGACCCGGCGTTCACTTCCTTGGTTGCGCGCACACTCAAGCCAACTTCAAGTCGGCTTTTTATCGTTCGCCGATTACCGACAACAACAGTTTCGAACAATGGCAATCGGAAGGCAGTCTCGATCACCCACAGCGCGCCAACGCTCGTTACAAGAAAATGCTCGCCGAATATCAAGCGCCACCACTAGACCCAGCAATCGATGAAGCTTTGCTCGCTTTCATCAAACAGCGCAAGGATTCGATGCCCGATGCGATGTACTAGCAACCCATCTCAGAGCCAAGCGATTCGGACCTAGCCAATCGGCAGAACGACTGAATCGGGGATCGGCGAATCGGGGTTAAGCTCGATTGCCACCTAATTTGTCTTGGCCATTTGAATGGTTGCTGCCTAGAATCAAAAAATTAAGTGCAATGGCGCAATTTAGCGACTAGTATTTTGAGCTCCGACAGGTGTTTTGCCCTGTCACAGCTAATAAGAACTAGTTGATGAATGATCAGGCAACTGCGCCGAAACCGGAGCATTTCGGTTTTTTACAAGTCCCCAATTATTCGATGATCGCATTCTCCTCTGCCATCGAACCATTGCGCATGGCCAATCGAAGTGCGGACAAACCACTGTTTCGCTGGAGCGTTTTGACCACGGATGGTTTACCCGAAAAAGCCAGCAATGGTCTAGAAATCACACCTGACGGCAGCCTCGATAACCTCGACGACCTCTCAGCTTTGCTGGTCTGTGGCGGCACTGACATCGCCGATGCCTGGTCAAAACCAATGCAGGCCTCGCTCAAACGTTTTGCCAAACGCAAAAATATTCTACTCGGCGCAGTTTGCACCGGGTCTTATTTGCTGGCTCGGGCAGGTCTTCTCGATGGTTATAACTGCACCATTCACTGGGAGAATATCGCCAGCATGCGCGAAGAATTCCCTTCGGTGCGTGTCACCGATGACTTGTTCGTTTTTGACCGTGATCGATTCACCTGCGCCGGAGGACAGGCATCAGCCGATATGATGCTGAATTTGCTTCACGAAAAGCATGGCAGCAAGCTGGTCAGCCAGATTTCCGAGCAATTCATGTGCGAACGAATTCGAAGCTCCGACGATCGTCAAAGAGTGCCGCTGCACATGGCACTTGGCTCAAACCAACCCAAACTGACCGAGGCGGTGATTTTGATGGAGGCCAACATTGAGGAACCGATCAGCCTCGACGAACTCTCTAATTATGTCGGCATTTCGCGACGTCAACTCGAACGCCTGTTTCAGAAGCATTTGAATTGCGTGCCGACTCGATACTACCTGAACCTTCGACTCAATCGAGCGCGCTTGTTGTTGCTGCAAACTAGCAAGTCAATCGTCGACATTGCGCTCGCTTGTGGCTTCATCTCGGCACCTCATTTCAGCAAATGTTACCGCGATCTATTTGGCATTCCGCCGCGCGACGAGCGGCGAAGATCGCAATTAAAAACTAATCCAAATAATGCCGATGCAGCTACCTAGGCCAACTGCCTTAAAGCAATCAACTTAAACTCGCCATAAAGTTAGCCGATCCATTTAGTAGGGCCATTTAGTCGAGCAATTCAAGCGAGAAACCCGCAGTCAAAC
>CBDTWQ010000004.1:0-21167 GCA_965364115.1 uncultured Gammaproteobacteria bacterium
AAATTCGGGCTGCCAATCGACGGCCGTCAGTTAGCGTGACCCACTCGTTTTCTAGAACCTGGAATGACTTTTTTGGCATGACCGATGCGTCCAACTCTGGGGCTGTCTATTTTGCCCTGCATTTGCAGGCTCAA
This sequence comes from uncultured Gammaproteobacteria bacterium, assembly GCA_965364115.1. Classification (GTDB taxonomy): domain Bacteria; phylum Pseudomonadota; class Gammaproteobacteria. The sequence goes on from CBDTWQ010000004.1 coordinate 135, forward strand.
GCAAGCTTCATCCACAATCACCGAAGCTCTCAGTTCGATTTGGGCCCGGCGTCCACTAGGCGTTGGCCTTGCTCCGTGTCGGTATATTGAACAAAGTTATCGACAAACAAGCTCGCCAAGCGATTGGCCTTATCGGTCCATTCGGAGGCATCCGCGTAACTGTTGCGTGGGTCGAGAATCTGTGGCGCAACTTTCGGCAAGGCGGTGGGCATCATTAGTCCAAACAAAGGCAGTTGCTGTTTTTCCGCTTGATCTATCGAACCATCAAGAATCGCATCGATGATCGCTCGAGTTTCTTTGATTGATATGCGTTGGCCGCTGCCGTCCCAACCGGTGTTCACTAGGTAGGCTTTGCAATTAAATTGCGACATTTTGCGATTCAGCACTTGTGCATAGCGGGTGGGGTGGAGGCTTAAAAAAGCTTTACCAAAACAGGCTGAAAAAGTTGGGGTCGGCTCGGTGATGCCACGCTCGGTGCCCGCTAGTTTAGCGGTGAACCCAGAAAGAAAATAATATTGCGCTTGTTCGTTAGTGAGCAACGAGACAGGAGGCAACACACCAAACGCATCGGCGGTTAGAAAGATCACGCGAGAGGCGTGGCCGGCGCGCGAAACGGGTTTGACGATGTTATCGATATGATAAATCGGATAAGAGACCCGAGTGTTCTCGGTTTTTGAGTTGTCTGCGTAGTCGATGCGACCGTCGGCTGACACGCTGACGTTTTCAAGCAGCGCATCGCGTCGAATCGCTCGGTGTATGTCGGGCTCATCCGCGGCGCTCAGGTTGATCACCTTGGCGTAACAGCCACCTTCAAAATTAAAAATGCCGTCATCGTCCCAGCCGTGCTCATCATCACCGATCAATTGGCGCTTCGGGTCTGTCGATAAAGTAGTCTTGCCGGTGCCAGATAGGCCAAAGAAAATCGCGACATCTCCATCGACGCCGAGATTAGCGGAACAATGCATGGACGGCATGCCTTTGAGCGGCAGCAGATAGTTCATGATCGAGAACATGCCTTTCTTCATCTCGCCGCCATACCAGGTTCCACCGATAATCTGCATTCCTTGGGTGAGGTTAAAAGCGACGAAATTTTCTGAATTCAAACCTTGCGCCTGCCAGTTTGGATTACTGATTTTGGAGCCATTGAGAACCACGAAATCGGCCTTATAGTCAGCCAGTTCTTCACTGCTAGGTCGAATAAACATGTTGGTAACGAAATGGGCCTGCCAAGCCACTTCGGTGACAAAGCGCACGCTCAACCGGCTATCAGGGTTGGCACCGCAAAAGGTGTCGACGACAAACAGACGCTTGCCGGAGAGCTGCTGACTAACCAATTGATGCAATGCATCCCAGGTCTCGATGTCGATGGGCTGATTATCATTATCGCCCTGATCTGCCCACCAGATATGTTCGCGGGTTTTGTCATCGCGCACTATATATTTGTCTTTTGGTGAGCGGCCGGTGAATTCGCCCGTGTCGACCGAAATGGCGCCTGATTCGGTTAGGTGACCAATTTCAAAGCCTGACAAGTTGGTTGCCGTCTCTTCTGCAAACAGTTGCTCGTAGCTGGGATTGTGAAGGATTTCGACATTGCTTGTGATGCCGTATGCGGTTAGGTCAGGACGGGCAATGTCGTTTTTCTGAAGATCTGAGGCAGAGTCGGGCATTTCGGGTCGTCGGGTTGATTTGCGGAGGCCGTATTATAGAGACTTGAATCGCTTACTGACAGTACCAGCTGTCAGTAAGCGATAAAATTGATTAGGCGAGAATCTCGCGCAGCGCTTTCACTACTTGGTCAATTTGAGGCTTCTTTATCACCAGTGGCGGCAGCATTCTGATCACATTGGGGCCAGCCGGCAGCGCGATGATACGTCGCTCAAGCAGCTGTGCGAGTTTTTCTTGAACTTTTTGTTTGAGCTCGATCCCGATCATCAAGCCAAGCCGTCGCACTGCACGCACCTGTGTTAGCTCGGCCGATTTTAACTGATCCTCAAAATATTGACCCAGTTCGACTGCTTTTTGCGCTAGGTTTTCGGATTGATAAACCTCGATCGCCGCCAGCGCCGCCGCGCAGGCGAGAGCGTTGCCGCCAAAGGTGGTGCCGTGCAGCCCTAGCTCGAGTTTGATTTCACTATTTAACAGCGTGGCACCTATCGGCATGCCACCGCCCATACCTTTGGCTAAGCAAAGTATGTCGGGTTGAAGATTGAAATGGTCACAGGCGAACATTTTCCCGGTGCGACAAAAACCGGTTTGAACTTCATCCACAATCAATAACGCGCCGCGTTCGCTGCAGAGGGCTCTTGCCTTGGCCAAATATTCGGCCTGAATCGGGTTAACGCCACCCTCTCCCTGCACCAATTCAAACATCACCGCAGCGGTGTTGTCATCGACAGCCGTTTCCAATTTCTCGATTTTATTGAACGGCACATAACTGAAGCCGGGCACAAGCGGCTCAAATGATTGTCGATATTTCGGGGTGTAGGTGGCGCTGGTCGCACCCATGGTGCGACCATGAAAACCGCGCATCGCGGTAACGAAGTTAGGTCGTCCGGTGTGTAAGCGGGCAAACTTCAGTGCGGCCTCGATCGCTTCGGTTCCTGAGTTGCAGAGGTAGGCATGCGCCAAACTATCTGGGCTAATCTCAATTAACTTTTGCAATAGTTGCGAGCGCTGATCGTTGTATAAAATGTTGGGGCAGGTGATTAATTTTTCGGCCTGTTGCTGGATCGCGGCAACCAATTTTGGGTGGCTATGGCCTAGCGATGCTACGCCGATCCCAGCGGCACAATCGATATAAGCTTCGCCCGTATCACTGAACAAGATGGCGCCTTCACCACGCACTACAACAAGGTCTCGCTTGGCTTGCAAAGCAAGTCCATATTGATTTTCGAGCGCTTTATAATCGATCATATGATGTGGGTTCCGGCGCCGTTGATCGCGTCACTGACCGGGCTTTCGCCGCGACCGTCAGCGATTATGATTTTGACCTTGCCGGCTTGTTTCAAGCGCGACAAGGCGAGTAATTTTCGTTTAAAGCGACCCGTTGCATTGGCTTCGCGTTGCTGCAACTCGGCCAGATCGATTGATTTCACGAGCGATGACTCGTCGTCCGCTTGGTCGAGCAAGCCTGGCGCTTCGATCAATTGAATCACGCTGCTAAAAGACAGTGATTCGGCCAGTTTAACGATAATATCGTCATTCTCCGAGTTAATCGCAAAACCATTTTCATCGACGATCGGAATCGTCAATACAGGGCAATAGCCTTGCTCTAACAGCAACGATAGCAACGCTGAATTAATCTGTTTAGGTTTGCCCGAGTGATCGCGCTTAATCAGCGTTTTGCCGTTTTCCCGCACACGGATACCGCGATTTCGTTCGCCTTGAATTAACCGACCATCAAGCCCGGTCAAACCAATCGCGTTGATCGCGTGGCGTTGGCATAGTTCGACAATGCGTTTGTTGCGCAGCCCAGCATAACTCATCATGATCACGTCAATCGCATCTTGATCGGAGAACACGCTGCTGTAACCCGAGACCGAAGTCAGCAAGGTTTTTTGCATCCCCAATTGCTGCGCTAGCTGATCGCGCAGGGCGTTGGCGCCATGTACGATTAGACAAGGTTGCGCTAGCTGGGCTAAGTCTGCGATCACGGCGTCGAGGTTGATCGCTGCGCCGCCGCCAATTTTGAGCAAAATCATAGAATTGTTGTCGTCTTATTTTCGATCGGGGTCCAATCGGTTTCACCCGGGAATGGCTCGGAGCATACCAGATGCAGATTATTGTGATGTTTCTGATGCATTTGAAAATAGTCAGGGTTTTCGTTGTAGCTGCTCGACAGACAAGCCGAATTGGCATCCGCTAGGATGAAATTCATCGCGCGCACATAGCTGCTGCGTTTGTCGATGATCTCGACCGCCTTGCGCACCGCTTGTAATTTATCACCTTTGTCAAAGCGACGAATGTAATTGAAAATTTTCTCGGCACCGATGCGGCCTTCGGCTTTGATCCGCACACCGTGCAACTCGCCGTTGAATATAAACACCGACTCATCAACACTAAAAGGCATGTTGTTTTCGACCACAATGCCCTCATCACGAAACGCGCTTCGAGCATGCACTAGCAATCGTTGGCATCGACCGAACTGAGTTAAATCATCTTTCCAAACCGGTAGGATATTGTGATAGTGATGCCAGCCGTGATCGTCTAACCAGGCACAGCCCCAACCGTGGCCTTGAAATTCGCGACTGTTTTTTGCCAGTTCGGCGAAACTGGGCAGCAAGTCGCTGATCGAGAGGCTTTCGTGGCTGTTGTTGGCATAGAGCAAGCGGCACATGGGGTGATCGCGGCTAAGGGTGCAAACCAGGGAATTGCAGTCCAGTGGTTTCATCAAAGCCGAATGCAATATTGAAGGCTTGTACGGCTTGCCCTGAGGCGCCCTTCATTAGGTTGTCGAGCGCACTGATGACCACTAAACGATTGCTATGCGGGTCGCGTTCAAAGCCAATGTCACAGAAGTTGCTGCCTGCCAGAATTTTAGGATCCGGGTAACGATGGATTCCGACGCGTTCCTTAACGATTCTAATAAAAGGTTCGCTACCATAAGCACTGCGGTAGATTTTCCAGATGTCCTTTTCGGCGAGATCTTGTTTTAAAAAGACGTGGCAGGTGGCCAGTATTCCTCGAACCATTTCAATCGAGGTGGCTGAGAAATGAATCTGGTCACTGCCTAGTTCCTGTTGAATTTCAGCAAGGTGGCGATGTGCAGTGGGTTTATAAGATCGCACAGCACCGCTGCGTTCAGGATGATGACTGCCCTCGTTGACCGCGTTACCGCCTTGGCTTGAGCCGGCTTTGACTTCAACCACTGCGGATTCAACCAGATTTGCCTCGAATAGCGGGTGCAGGGCGAGGATGGTTGCGGTTGCATTGCAGCCAGCGCCAGATATATGGTTGGTGGTTTTGATCGCTTCTCGGTGCAGTTCCGGAATGCCGTAGACAAAGTCGGATAGCCGGTTGGGGCAGGCATGGGGTTTGCCATACCAGGTCTTATATGACGCGTCGTGGTTTAGTCGGAAATCGGCGGAAAGATCAATCAGTCGGTCGGCCAAAGCTTCGAATTCGTTTACGCGATTCATCATTTGGCCGTGCGGCAAGCCGAGGAATAGGACATCGCAAGGGTCTAAATCATCCACGCTGACAAACTTGTGTTGGCAAAGCTTACGCAGGTTAGGGTGCACGCTGGCCACCGGTTTCCCGGCGTGCCGTTCAGAAGTAATTTGCTGAATTTCAACCTCAGGGTGAAACAGCAAGATTCGAACTAAGTCGCCGCCGGTATATCCTGAGCCACCGACAATCGAGACTTTAATCACGCTTGAACCTGCTTAATCACATAGTCTGCGACCACCGCCGGAATGTCGATGCCGGTGGTCTCGATGCTATTGCGAAACTCCATTGTATAGTTGACCTCATTCACTAGCAGGCCGTCGTCGCTCTCGAATAGGTCGACCGCAACGATGCCGCCACCGACGGCCTTAGCAGCGGCCAGTGAAATTTCGGCCAATTCGCTTGTGACTTCACATTTGCTCGCTTGTGCACCCCGCGCGGTGTTGGTGATCCAATGGTCCGAACTGCGATAAATCGCCGCGATGCAATCATCACCCACCACGAAGCTGCGAATATCGCGACCTTGTTTTTCAATATATTGCTGAATGTAAAAAATTGAATGATGGTAGCTGCCGAGCACCGTTTTGTGCTCCAACACCGTTTCGGCGGCATCTCGATCATTAATCTTGGACAGCAACCGCCCCCAGGAACCCACGGCCGGTTTGAGCACCACCGGATAGCCCAATTCTTCGATCGCTAGCAGCGCCGATTCTTCAGTAAAAGCCACGCGACATTCGGGCTGCGCCACTTGATTATCCTTAAGTGCTGCGGTGGTTAGCAACTTATCGCCGCAGGTTTGCGCCACCTTGTGCGAATTAATGCAGCGGATGCCAACCGATTCGAACAAGCGAAGTGCATGCAGCGCGCGCGAGTGGTTGATTGATCGCTCGACCAATATGTCAACTTCGGGGGTGGTCTTGAAATCCATAATCAACTGACGATCGTCAATCATTACGGGCTCGACGCCAGCCTTTTGGAAGGCTTGGATCAACAGCTTTTCTTCCTTGCGAATTAGCGAATGTAGCAGACCGATTCTCACTGCCCCCAGTCCTCTTCGGCAGCCGGTGCTTCTTCGAGCTTGACCGGATCAAGCGATTTCAGCTCGAGCTCAACCCCACACTCGTCGCAAACCAACAGTTCGCCAGCAATCGAATCGTTGGCCAGCTTGATTTCGGCGGCACATACAGGACATTCACCCATTTCTAACTCCTCAAAGGTCGTTCTAAAAAAGACCTTATTTTAGGCGCTTGCCCAGTGGCTGTACAAGCGGGTTTTCGAGGGTGCAGCTAGTGAGTTTGAACTCAGGTTAAGCGATGCCTGGCGAGTTGAGCGAGCTTTCCTCTAGGGAATGGGCACTGCAGGCCTGTCCTCACCGGTCCTCGAACTGCTAAGTCCGAAGCAGAGGTTGGTGGTCGGTTGATGAAATTATCGGCTTAGGATTCCTCCTCCATTACCCAGCGGATCGCGCGCTGATGTAACTCGTGTGCCGAGGAAAGCCCAAGTTTCTTTTTGATATGGGCCTGGTGGGTTTCGATCGTCTTGACGCTGAGATGGAGTTTCTTGGCCATGGCGCCACCAGAAACGCCTTGGCCAATCAATTCGAACACTTGTAGCTCACGGTTCGACAGGCTTTCGATATCACGTTTTTCAAGGTTCGCATCGACCATGCTGCAGAGCAGTCGATCGGTCATCGCCTGGCTCAGGTAAACCTTGCCCGCGAGCACCTGGCGAATCGCCTGAATTATCCGGTCCTGGGCTTCCTGCTTGTTGACATAACCGCGTGCGCCAGCCGCGAGAACCCGCTCGGCGTATAGGGTTTCGTCGTGCATCGAGGCGACTAGCATCAGCACATTGTGATCGCGCGACTTGATATGTTCGATCAGATCTAGACCGCTGCCACCGGCGAGAGACAAGTCGATGATCGCGAGATCCGGTTGAGTGCGGTCAACTAATTTCAAGGCTTCGGCCATGTTGCCCGCTTCACCACAAACTTCCATATCGGGGCAATCGCCAATCAATTGCGCAAAGCCGGTGCGTACCAGCGGATGATCGTCGACTATTAGTATCCGGGCCATCGGGATATCACGGTTCGATTAAAAAGAGGCATTTTACCTCGGTCCCCGTCTGAGGCGAGGATTCGATACGGATTTCGGCGTCAATCAGGCCGCAGCGATGCCGCATGATGCGCAACCCAAGCCCGTTCGAGTCGAGGGCGTCTGAATCGATGCCCTGGCCATCGTCACGAATTGTCAGACAACCTCGACCACCTTCCTGACTCACGGTGATTTCTAGCTTGGAGGCATGTGCATGCTTGATCGCGTTGTTCAATGCCTCCTGAGCTATACGGTAGAGATGCAGTGCGCTGCTGTTGTCCGCAATCCGCACTCGATCATTCACCTTGAGCTGAATCGTTAAAGCGCTATGCGAGCGCATCTCCGCGACCAGGTTTTCCAGCGAATTGGCAAACCCACCGATGTCGATATCGACCGGCATCAGTCCTCGCGACAGCGCTCGCACCTGCGAGATCGCGGTCTGCAGGCCCGAAGCAAGTTGCGCCGCGAGTTCGTGCTCGGGACGGGTCGCCTTGTTCAACAGGCTCGTCGCTAGCATGCCCAATCCAGTTAGCTGCTGGCCGAGGCCGTCGTGCAACTCCTGGCCGATTCGGCGCTGCTCGCTAAGCGGAATTTCGAGAATTTCGCGCTGCAATTGCTGTTGCTCGCTGATATCCATGATCACCCCGGCAAATCGGCGCGCGTCGCTGGTTTTGATGTCACCGATCGACAGATAGATTGGAAAACGCGAGCCGTCTTTACGCATCGCTGTCAATTGACGCCCGATGCCGATGATCTTGGCGATACCGGTTTGCATATAATTCTTCATGTAACCATCGTGCTCGATACTTTGCTCGACGGGCATTAGGATCTTAATGGATTGCCCGATCAATTCTTCCTTGTGATAGCCAAAGAGATTCTCAATGGCGGGGTTGATGAACTCAATACGACCGTCGGTGTCGGCGATAACGATGCCCTCGCGGGCAGTTTCGGCGAGCGTCAGGAAGGTTTCCGCTTGTTGATTGATGGCTTGCTTGATCGGTTTGAAAATTCGTAAAAACAGGCGGCTGGCGATGAAGATAACCAGCATTGAGAGGCCAATCGCGAGCAGCCCGGCATGCACAAACGGGCGCCGAATTTCGCTGAAATCCATTTTAGCCACCAGCCCTAGATTCAAAATGGAGATAGGTTCGTAAGCAGCGAGCACCGCAACACCGCGATAGTCCAAAGCCGTGATGATGCCGGCTTCCCCAGAGAGTGCACGGCGGGTTGGTTCCGCCCATTTGCCAGCGAACGGAATAGGGTGGGGGGGTTGCGACTGTAAATGCCGGCGACTCAGGATAAAGATAATTTGATCTCCGTCGCGCTCGGCTAGAGTGAATTCACCGCTGCTGCCGAAACCGTCGAATTCACGGTGCGCCGACTCGACCTGTGCAAGTGTCGCGGTGCGCGCTTGGTCGGGATTGTTTGCATCGCCATCGAGACTGTCGAACTGGGCGATCGATTCGATCAGGCGCGCCTGGCTCTTAACGACCTCGACCAATCTCAGGCGGTGTTGTTCGATTGCAGTCTGATATAGGCTGAAAATCGAAATCGCGCTCACTAGAAGCGTCGCGACTGCCATAATTAGGAAAAGTTGGTTGAAAGGTTGTCGTTTAATCACGCAATACTGGATATGGGTTTACCGAGTCGGACCAATGGTATCTGGAATGTCCCTATATGCCCATCAGGAAAACCCTGATAGTGCGTATTCGCAAGAGCACGCATGCTAACGGCTATCCGATTAATCAATGGCAGGCGTAACTCAATGCAAACCCAGACAGGTTTAAATTTTAGAGTTCAAAAATGTGATGTCTGCGATCCGCGCGGTGGCTGTCTTGGCATCCAGTTGCTCGCCAGCGAAGCGATTCGTAGCCAATTGTGCTCGACCCACCGAATCGGGCATAAAGGCGAACAGCTGTTTCGGGAAGGCGAGTCAGCCGATGCTTTTTTCATCGTGCGTAGTGGCTCACTGAAGCGCTATTTAATCACCGAGGATGGTGAAGAGCAGGTGCTCGGTTTCTATCTGCCGGGTGACGTCTTCGGTCTCGATACGACGGGGCAGCAGTTACGTATGTCATCCGCGAGTGCGCTGGAAATGTCGTCATTGTGTCGTTTTCCGCATGCCTACCTGACGGATCAGCTGCAGGGTGTGAAACTGCTAGGGATTACTTCGGAGCAGATGCAGCGCGATCAAAACCTGGTATTAATGCTCGCGCGTAAGGATGCCGATGGGCGTATTGCCAGTTTTCTCGACGATTTGGCGAATCGATACTGGGCCCGAGGCTATTCAGCCTCAGCGTTCTTGCTGTCGATGTCACGTCAGGATATTGCGTCCTATCTGGGTCTTGCGGTCGAGACCGTCAGCCGTACGCTAACACGATTTCAGGAAAGCACCGTCCTCGAAGTCAATCGGCGTGAAGTCCGAATTCTAGATCACCCGAGTTTGCGCAGAATGGCTGGCTGCCGCGCCAATGCGCCTGCGGTTGGCAGAACGAATGTACTTAAATTAGCGTGATGATGATCGTCACCCTGTTGGGCTAGACCAAGATATCCGCTGTACAAACCGAAACTGATAATCGCCACGCCGGCACAGCGGCGTAGTAACGGTGCTCTCGCCCAGCTGCGAACTCTGTTGAAAACTCGGCCTGCAACCAGCATGGCGGGCAGGGTGCCAAGCCCAAAACCGAGCATTAACATGGCGCCCTGATAGGGGTTGCCACTGCTAAGCGCCCAAGCCAGTACAGCATAAACCAGGCCACAGGGCAGCCAGCCCCAAAGCATTCCGAGCAGAAACGCCTGACTTGGATGGCGGATCGGAAATAGCGGCCGCCCGAACGGTTGGATATGTCGCCAGAGTTTCGCGCCAAGCCGCTCCAGCACGGCGAGACCTCGCCACCAATTAGCCAGATATAGCCCCAAAGCAACCATGAAAGCAGCGGCGATCAGTTTGCCGACGATCGGGCTGATACCCGTTGTTAGGAGACTTTTGCCGATCGTTCCGGCGAGTAAACCAACCAGCACATAGCTGGTGATTCGACCGACGTTATAGCTTAATTGATATGCCACGATAGAGCTTGCTTTGCTGACTTTCGGCCGGCTGCTCAGTTGATTGTCAATGCCCATGTTTAGCGCGGCGACGATGCCGCCACACATCCCGAGACAGTGACTCGAACCTAGCAGGCCGACGATGATCGCCGCGCCAAAGGTTAAATCGACCGGCATCGCTTATTCTTCGCCATAGTTGGGTAGTAGTTCGGCACGGCTTTGCCCGGGTTGTCGCAGTGACCCGGTCAGCCGCCAATCCGAGGTTTGTAAAAACAAGTTCCAACGGCCGCTGCCCGTGAGCCTGAATCTGCCGCTGAGCTGCCTTCGGCTTTCGCGTTTGAGTTGTAGGGTTTGATCGAAGCCAGGCTTGGTTGAGTGCACCATCTTAAATTCCATCGAGTCGCCCGGGACGAAATCGACCTCGGGCGGGAAGCGGATGCTGAACTGTCCGGATGGGCCGACCTCCAGATGTGCGCGCAGGCCGAGCTCCCAGGCGACCCGATCGCGGGCCAGTACACGGTTGATCTGCTTTCCCTTTTTATAGTAGTCGTCGACCACTAGCCCAGAAAAGGATTGAATCGCGAGTGTCAGCATGACCACTCCCATGACGATGGCCGAGGTTGGAATTGCGATCAGTAGCCAGACCCAGGGTTCGCGTTTCCAGTTGGTGTGGGCTGCAGTCGGGTTTGCCATTAGTTAGGTCCCGGTCCGAGAAAACGGGCTTCTTTGAAAACACTCAAGTGATTAGCCTGTTCGGCTTGCAAATGAAATCGGACCGGCACACTGCGTTTTTCGAGCTTGAACTCGTCGGCCTGAATGCGCGCAACCAGTTGGTAAACGCTACCCGCGTCAACCTTGATTTCAGCTTTATCGGTGACCAACTTCATGCCGTCGATGCCTTCGGCCCAGAGTTTGAATCGGTGTGCGCTGGAATCCATGTTGAGAATTTTCAAGGTATAAACGTTTTCAATCAAGCCATCCCGGGTCTCGCGGTAGAGGGTGTTGCGATCACGAATTATATCGAGATCAAGCGCGATGCGTTGCGATACATGGGTCAGTAAGCTAGCGCACAAAATTAACAGGATCGTGGCATAGACCACGACGCGCGGTCGCAGTAAATGCTGGGGTTTGCCCTCGGCCGCGTTTTCAGTGGTATAGCCGATCAACCCACGCGGGTAAGACATCTTGTCCATGATTTCATTGCAGCCGTCGATGCACAGCGAACAGGCGATACATTCGTATTGCAGCCCGTCGCGAATATCGATGCCGGTCGGACACACTTGAGCGCAAACGTTGCAGTCGATGCAATCACCGAGCCCGACAGACTTTGGATCAGTGCCGCGACTGCGCGAGCCGCGGCTTTCGCCGCGCTTCGAGTCATAAGCGACGATCAGCGTATTCGAATCGAACATCGCGCTTTGAAAGCGCGCATAGGGGCACATGTATTTGCAGACTTGTTCACGCATGAAACCAGCATTGCCGTAAGTGGCGAAGCTGTAAAAAATAATCCAGAAAGTTTCCCAGGGTCCGAGGTTGGCGTTTAGCAGCTTACTCGCCAGTGCGTCCATCGGGGTGAAATAGGCGACGAAGGTGAAGCCAGTCCATAGCGAAAAGGTGATCCAAACGATATGTTTGATGACTTTGGTGCGCAGTTTCGCAAGCGACATCGGGGCTTTGTCTAGCTTTTTTCGCTGCGTGTGCTTGCCTTCTATTTTGCGTTCCATCCATAGGAAAGCTTCGGTCCAGACCGTCTGTGGGCAGGCATATCCACACCAGACGCGCCCAAGCAAAGCGGTGAAAAAAAACAACGCCAACCCGGCAAGAATCAAAAGAGCCGCCAAATAGATAAAATCCTGTGGCCATAGGGTCAAGCCGAACAGGTAGAATTTACGCGCGGGCAGGTCAAATAAAATCGCCTGACGACCACCCCATTGCAGCAGCGGGGTCAGGTAATAAATGCCGAGCAGGACCAGCAGCGAGAACACCCGCAGACGGCTGAAAGTTCCGCTGACATCGCGCGGATAAATCTTTTGGTGCGCTTCGTATAGTTTGACTTCGGTGTTTTTGGCGGGCGCTTTAGTCATGGCTAGGGGTTGATGCCCAGATTTTTCAGCACCCGCCAGTTTGACAAAGTGAAGTACAAGGTGCCAAAACTAGCGCTGGCTGCCAATAGCCAAAACAACAAAAAGCCGATCGAATAAGCCGCCAACCGGCTGACTTCGATATCGAGATGGAAAGGCACTAGATCATGCGGATCAAACGCAGAAAAAAACACCCCGCTCGCGACGATTGCGATCAGGAACGAAGGCCACAGCACCGCAATGGCTTGCTGCCCGCGTGGAATAGCTGGTGATAGTTGCGTGTTCATGGCTTGGGTTGCGACAGCCCGTAAACGTAAGCTGCGAGTAAATGCACCTTGGCTTCACCGAGAAATTCACCCTGTGCCGGCATGATCCCACTGCGGCCCTTGGCGATGGTCTCGCTGATGCGCGTCGGCGATCCGCCATAGAGCCAGTAATCATCGGTTAGGTTGGCCGCGCCGAGCATCGGGTTGCCGCTGCCAGTCGGGCCGTGGCAGGCCACACAGAACAGGTCATATTTGGTTTTACCTTTGGCGGCCAACTCGCTGATTGTGTCGCGTCCGGACAGGCTCAACACGTATTGGGTTATTTCGTCGACGCCACTCTTACCACCCAGCACCAGTTCCCAGGCTGGCATAGCCGCCATGCGTCCATGCAAGATCGTGGTTTTGATGCTGGCGGGGTCGCCACCCCAGATCCAGTCGGCGTCGCGCAGGTTGGGGTAGCCCCTAGCGCCACGGGCATCCGAGCCGTGGCAGGTCGAGCAGTAGTTTGCGAACAGGCGCTCACCAATCCTTCTGGCGTCTTTGTCTTTGATCAACTCTTCGATCGGGGTCTGTTGATAACGAGCAAACAGGGGGCCGACTCGGGCTTCCATGGATTCGACTTCCTCTTCGTATTCGGCCTTTGAAGTCCAATCTAGAATGCCGGGAAAAGTGCCGAGGCCAGGGTAGAGCAGCAGATAGACGCTACTAAAGACGATGGTGATATAAAACAGACCCAGCCACCAGCGCGGCAGCGGATTGTTTAATTCGGTTAGGTCACCATCCCAGATGTGGCCGGTATCTTCGGTCGTATCGGTCTGTTGGTGATCCGACGACATCCAGCGCAATAACCAGACGCAAGCGAGAATGCTGAGTATGGTCAGGACTGCGATATACCAGTGCCAGAATTCGCTATTGAAATCAGACATGAGTTTACTCCGCTGCAGATGGGTGGTTGGTGCTAGGCGGTTCGTCGTCAAAAGGCGCGAGCGCGGCCTCATCGAAAGCGGACTTGCGCTTGCTGCTATAGGCCCAGAAGATGATTCCGAGAAAGGTTATCAACACGACGATTGACCAGAGGGATTGCAGCAGGGTGAAGTTCATGGCTATTTCCTCGACTTGAGTTCGATACCGAGGCCCTGCAGGTAAGCGATCAGGGCATCAAGTTCGGTCTTGCCTTCGAGCGCCTCTGGAGCCGCTTCGATTTCGGCATCAGTATATGGGTCACCGAGCGTGCGCAGCGTCTTTAGCTTGGTTTGAATGTAGCTAGGGTCGAGCGCGTTTTCGGCAAGCCACGGGTATCCGGGCATGATGGATTCTGGGACGACGTCGCGCGGATTGACCATGTGAACTCGATGCCAATCATCGCTATAACGACCGCCAACGCGGTGAAGATCCGGTCCGGTGCGCTTCGATCCCCACTGAAACGGTCGGTCGTAGACGAATTCACCAGCAACCGAATAATGACCATAGCGTTCGGTTTCGGCGCGAAATGGGCGGATCATTTGCGAGTGGCAAAGGTAGCAGCCCTCACGTACATAGATATCACGTCCTTCGAGCCGCAAAGCGGAATAGGGCTTCAGCCCATCGATCGGTTCGGATAGCGAATCCTGAAAAAACAGGGGAATGATTTGTACCAGCCCGCCGATCGAAATCACGATGATCACGAGGATGATCATCAGGCCGATGTTCGTTTCAACTTTGTCGTGTGCAGAAGCCATAGGGGTGTCTCGATTATCTTAGTGGGCACTGGCCGGTGCGGGAATTTCAATTTCGATGGGACTCGCATGAGCGATGCTGCGCCACAGGTTGTAAGCCATCACAACCGCGCCCAGCAGGAAGAATGCGCCGCCAAGCATGCGCACGATGTAATAGGGGTGCATCGCTTGAACTGATTCGACAAAGCTATAGGTCAGCGTGCCGTCGTCATTGACCGCGCGCCACATCAAGCCCTGCATGATGCCGGCAACCCACATCGAAACGATGTAGAGGACGATCCCGATGGTTGCCGTCCAAAAGTGCACTTCGACCAGCTTGAGGCTGTAAAGCTCGCGTCCAAATAGGCGCGGAATCAGGTAGTACATCGCCCCCATCGAGATCAGTGCGACCCAACCGAGCGCGCCAGAGTGGACGTGTCCGATGGTCCAGTCGGTATAGTGGGACAAAGCATTCACCGTTTTGATCGCCATCATCGGACCTTCGAAAGTCGACATGCCGTAAAACGAGATCGATACGATCAGTAGACGCAATACCGGGTCGGTCCGCAGTTTGTGCCAGGCGCCCGACAGCGTCATGATGCCGTTGATCATGCCGCCCCAGGACGGTGCCAGCAAAATCAGCGACATCACCATGCCGAGTGTCTGGGCCCAGTCCGGCAGTGCGGTGTAGTGCAGGTGGTGAGGTCCGGCCCAGATATAGGTAAAGATCAATGCCCAGAAGTGAACTACCGACAGGCGATAGGAGTAGATCGGGCGTCCAGCCTGTTTGGGCACGAAGTAATACATGATGCCGAGAAAGCCAGCGGTCAAAAAGAAACCGACTGCGTTGTGACCGTACCACCATTGCACCATCGCATCTTGCACCCCGGCATAAGCCGAGTAGGACTTCCAGAGGCTTACCGGAAGCGCGGCACTATTGAATATGTGTAAGACCCCGACGGTGATGATAAAGGCACCAAAGAACCAGTTCGCCACGTAGATATGGCGAACGCGTCGCCTCATGATGGTGCCAAAAAAAACTAGCGCATAACTGACCCAAACCAGCGCAATCAGAATGTCGATTGGCCATTCCAGCTCGGCGTACTCCTTGCTTGAAGTAATACCGAGCGGTAGGGTGATCGCAGCGAGCACGATTACCGTTTGCCAACCCCAGAAGGTGAACGCGGCGAGCGCTGGAAAGGCGAGGCGAGTGTGGCAGGTGTGCTGAACCACATAGTAAGAGGTCGAAAATAGCGCGCAGCCACCAAAAGCGAAGATCACCGCGTTGGTGTGCAATGGGCGCAAGCGGCCGAAGGTTAGGTAAGGGATGTCGAAATTAAGCACCGGCCACGCCAGCTGAGCGGCAATCAACACGCCGACCGACATGCCGACCAGACCCCAAACGATCGTCATAATCGAGAATTGCCGAACTTCTTTGTAATTGTATGTTTCAGGCGTTGTCATTCAGTTCTTCCTTAGGCGCGGGAACTGCGCCAAGCGTTTGCAAGCATCAAAGTCACTAGTTGGGCGTATCAATGGGTGAATATTGGTTGCATCCCCATACCCCACAGCAATGCGGTGATGGTTAGCAGCGCGACCAGTGCGATCAGTCCGACCGCGAGCACAGCTGAGGAATATAGAAAGCCGCGTTCGATTGGAATTTCCATCATGATGGGCAGTCCGCAATAGAGCAGGTAGACGGTATAGGCGAGTGCGGGTAGGCCCATCAGCATATTCAGCCATAACACCGGATAAACCTGCATGATGCCGATCATGAAGAGCGGTGTGGCGGTGTAAGCGGATAGCGCGACACACAGTGGTAGTGGTTTTTCAACTTCGTAGGCCTTGCCGAGGAGATGAATCACCCAGCCGATAGAAAAAGTTCCTATCAGCAGGGCTAGATAATAAATGATCGCAATCGATAAGGCCGAATCGCTTGTGATCCGAATGGGTTCGCCTACGCCGATGCGCCAACCAACCTGGGTCGTGCCGATGTAGCCAGAAATGGCAGGAATCAAAGCCAAAATGAAGACATGTCCGGCCGAACTTCGATCGCTGGCTATTTGTTGGTCGCGAATTATTTTCCATTCGCGTGTGGGATTAGTAAACAGTCCGATGCTGTGCTTTATGAACATGGTGGCCAAGCTTGTTTGGGTGGAATCAGGATTATTTATCCAAATTGAGGTTTGGTTATTGACCTAAGTCAAGAACCGGGCAAAGGCGGGTTGCATCAAAGCTGCAATCGAACATCCTACGAAAAGACAATTTCTGGAATCGAGATGGGATCAGCAAACACCGCGGCGTTGGATCAAGCGCAGGCGGGCGTAACGACAGACGGGACCGTATTGACCTCTCCCGGCCAATGCTTTCACTGTGGCTTGCCAGTGCCTGACAGGCTGGTGCTAAATGTCGTAATAAACGGTGCCAGTCGGTCGATGTGCTGTCATGGCTGCGCTGCGGTGGCGGACGCGATCATTGCCTCTGGGCACGACAATTTTTATCGAGTGCGCACTGAGCTGTCGCCTAGCGCACAGCAAACGGTGCCGGACTTTCTGCGCTTGAACGACGCTTTTGACACCCCGGAGATCGCGGATCGCTACGTCCAGAGCCTCGATGATAATCACCGTGAAGCAAGCTTGATTCTGGAGGGCATCACCTGTGCAGCCTGCATTTGGCTCAACGAGCGACACCTCGCGACGCTGCCAGGTGTTGAGCGGGTGGCCGTCAACTATTCGACTCAACGTGTGCTCCTGCGCTGGGATCAGCGCCGCATTCGGCTCGGTGAAATTTTGCGGGCGATACAGGATATCGGCTATCGAGCCCTGCCGTACAACCCGAATCAGCAGCAAGCATCACGGCGCCGCCAACGTCGATATCAGCAGCGCCGCCTGGCGGTTGCGGGCTTGTTCGGGATGCAAGTGATGATGCTGTCGATCAGTCTTTATGCAGGCGGCTTGAACGGCATGGAGCAATCCTTCGTTCAACTTTTTCGCTGGCTTTGCCTACTGTTGACTCTTCCGGTTGTGCTCTACGCGGCGCAGCCCTTTTTCGTGTCCGCGTGGCGCAATTTGAAAACCGGCAGCGTTGGTATGAATTTGCCGGTAGCACTGGCCATCGGCATCGCCTTTGCAAGCAGTGTTTTTGCGACGTTTGACGGCGAGGGCGAGATCTATTTCGATTCCGTCGTCATGTTTGTGTTTTTTTTAACGGCCAGTCAATATTTTGAGAATATGGCGCGACAACGCTGCGCTTTGACGATCGAGAAACTGGCACAGGCGCTACCGCTGGTCGCCACGCGTTTGAGTGAGGATGGCGCAGTAGAGTCGGTCGTCGCGGCTGCGACGCTTGCCATCGGTGATCGGGTGCTGCTGCGCCCCGGTGTGACCGTGCCCGCGGATGGTCGCATCGTTAGTGGATTTTCCGCGTTCGATGAATCGCTTTTGAATGGCGAAAGCATGCCGGTCGAGAAACACCCTGGTGCGCGTCTCTTTGGCGGCAGCATCAATATCACTAACCCGCTGCAAATGGTAGTTGGTGCGGTCGGGAGGGAGACCGTTCTGGCCGAAATTGAGCGCAGCATTGTGCGCGCTGAAGGCGACAAGCCGCCGCTCGCCCGACTCGCCGATCGAGTGGCTGGCGGTTTTATTTTGAGCGTGTTGCTGATCGTCATTGGCGTCGCGTTTTACTGGTGGCAGCAGGATGCGACTCGTTGGTTTGACATTGCACTCGCGGTGTTGATCGTCAGTTGCCCTTGCGCACTGTCACTGGCGACACCGGCAGCGCTATCTGCGACGCTCGGTAAGATGCAGGAAATGGGACTGCTGGTTAAGCAGGGCGGTGCGCTTGAAAGTTTAAATCGGGTGAGCCATGTGGTCTTTGACAAGACGGGTACCTTGACCCGCGGAAAACCAGTGGTGCAACAAGTTATCTGTGCTTCAGGCCAAGATCGCGAGCGTTGTCTGCGGCTTGCGGCGACGCTTGAACAGCACTCCGAACATCCGCTCGCGATCGCCTTGGTGCGTGCCGCTGACGCGCTTATCGAGGCTGAAGTCAGCGAGATTGAAAGTGTGGCGGGTGGTGGGTTGCGCGCATCATTCCAAGGTCGACAATATTTTATCGGTAAGCCCGAGTTTGTCGCTGCCTGCGGCGTTGTCGAAGTGCCAGCAGCCTGGTTGCGAAGCATCCAAGACCGCGCGGTCAGCACCGTGGTACTGTCTGATTGCGACGAGGTGTTGGCAATGTTTACCTTCACGGATGAGTTACGTGCCGATGCCCCTAATTTGATCGCGAATTTACAAAAAGCGGGTAAAAAAGTGAGCCTAATGACTGGTGACCGTAAGCCGATTGCTCGCCATGTTGCTGCCTGTACCGGTATCTCTGACTATCAATTTGACCTGTCGCCACAACAAAAGATGGCTGCGGTGCAGCGCTTGCAGGCACAGGGTGCGACGGTGTTGATGGTGGGAGATGGGGTCAACGATGCCCCAGTGCTGGCTTGTGCCAACGTGTCTATCGCGATGGGTAGCGCCAGTGCTCTGGCTAGGACTAGTGCTGATATCGTGCTAATCGGGAATCATTTGCAAATGGTCTCGCAAGCGTTTGCGATGGCGCGGCGTACTCAAAAGATTATTAGGCAAAATATGGTTTGGGCGCTTGGTTACAATTTTACCGCAATTCCGCTTGCCGCACTCGGGCTGGTGGTGCCGTGGCTGGCCGCGCTCGGGATGTCACTGAGTTCGCTGCTAGTGGTGCTTAACGCGCTGAGATTGGCACGCTAATGGAAATCATTTACCTGTTGATTCCAATCTCTTTAATCTTGATAGCAATCATTTTGTGGATTTTGCTTTGGGCGGTGGGCGACGGTCAATTTGACGACTTAGAAGGGCCGGCGCAGCGAATTCTAATGGACGAAGATCGAATTGTTGAGGCTAAAAAAAAGCCGATAGAGGAGGTATCGGCCAAATACACTGAACAGTGATTTACGAGGAGTAGTTGCAAAGGATGGTATGCGACGACCTTGTGATCGCAAATGATCTGCGTCAATTAGTCTGGCTTAAAGTTCAAGACTTTGAATTTAGAGCTAAGCCATGGCACGAAATGTCCTATTACAAAGCTCCTTCCATCTATCCGCAGCGATTCAATTGATGCCTGGGTTATTGTTTTAGTTTATATTTGCAGAATGCTTTCGACAGCGCAGATTAAACAGTTTTGGACTGAGGGTGTGGTTGTGGTGAACGCCGCGCTAAACCGCGATCAGCTCGGCCCTTTGTGCCGACAGCATCAGCAATGGATCGACCAGTCTCGCCAACATCTAGGGCCCTTTGGCGAAATGCTAGATGGTCGCCCGCGTTTCGATGTGGAACCGGTGCATTGCGCTGAACGTCCCGCGCTGCGTCGAGTCTCATCGCCCGAAGAGATATCAAAGGAATATTTTGATCTGGTGTTCGAAAGAGGGCCTTTGATCGATGCAGTGGTCGACCTTTTGGGCCAGAATATTCGTTTTCATCACGCCAAGTTGAACAGCAAATTACCGAACAGTGGCACGGTGGTGAAATGGCATCAAGATTTTCCATTCGACCCTCATAGTAACGATGATTGCGTCACCGCGATGCTGTTTTTAGATGACATTGACAGCGAAATTGGTCCAGCCCGAGTGGTGCCGGGAAGTCATCGAGGGCAATTGCATAGTTTGTGGCAAGACGGGGTTTTCACTGGCGCTGTCGCTGATTCGGTGGCTGCCGATTGTGAGCGGCAGGCAGTGGAATGTTTGGGTGATGCCGGCAGTCTGTGTTTGATGCACACCCGAACTCTGCATGCCTCTTCAGCCAATCTTACCGATCGAACTCGTAGTTTGTTTATCGCCACGCTGACGGCAGCCGACGCGGTGCCGCTCGCGCCGAACGCAGTCCCGAGCATTCATGCTGGACGAATCGCACATGGCCAAGAACCCGGACGAATTCGCTCGATCGAGCTTCAAGTCGATACGCCCGAAATACCCAAAGGTGCTTCATTCTTTTCCCAGCAAGCCACACTTCCTAAGGGCGATCAATAGCCGTTCTAAGGGTTCGATAGTGCGCTAAAACGAACTGCTCAGGTCTCACCAGATCAACTGCTAAGAGTTGTTTATTCAACTCGTTTTAGACAAATTCTGTCGACCTTAGTCTGCCCGAGCGAGGGGCGCTAAAAACAACCCCAACCGCTACCATATGGCAACTCCCACTGAACCAGAAAAGTTCGCCTATACTTATCCAGAAGAGCGCTGTAAAGCGCAAGGGTTCGCGATAATAAAATATCTTACGTGAATCCTTTTTTAAAGACTAAGACTGATTGTCTGGAGTACGTTTTGCCGTTTTGGATGGTCGACTATCATTAAATACGGATTCGAATTCAAAACGAATACAGATTCGAAACTTACGATTGAATCGAATTGGCCCGATGGGAAAATTTAATAAATGAACACACAAATGAAACTAGTGAACTCCGCAAATTTGGAACCTACCCAATCGAAGTCGATTTTTTCGAGCGTTCCACCCGATATTCCAGTCGATCTGAGGTCGGTTAAAACTAGTCCTAGCGCTCGGAGTAAGACACCAGGATCTAGCGGGCAATCGGTGCAAGCTTATCCGCTGGTTCTGGTGGTGGATGATGATCCAATGATTCGTTTTTTGGCCCAACAGGCTCTAGAGAA
>CBDTWQ010000005.1:0-19997 GCA_965364115.1 uncultured Gammaproteobacteria bacterium
AATAGGGGCAAGGTGTTCCGGGGTCGGCACAGATGATGGTTTCGGCCGCCAGCACTCCCTGCAAACTCGCGATCACTCGCTCAGGGCGGATCGGTTGCTCGCGACTGTCAGCAAGTTTAGAAAACTCAGCGAACTTTTCAGTGACCGCCTGCAACACGCGATCTCTGCCAGCGTGATCTTGTTGCCGACCGGTCGCTTCAAGCGCTCGGTTAAGTGTTTGCAATGAGAGTTGGGCGTCGCCCAACATGCCCACTTCCAACGGGTAATTCGCGCCCAATACGGCAGGGTTGCTGTCTAAATGAATGATTGAGACGCCTGTTTTCGGACTGCGCCAACGTTCGGTAGTAACTGATCCTGCTCGACAACCCAGATAAAATACCAGATCAGCCTCGTCTACAACCTGGCGGGTTTGCGCGACGCCGCCATTGGAGCCAACCACGCCGAGCGCCAGTGGGTGCGTTTCGGCTATCGCGCCCTGGCCCGAAACCGTGGTGGCCACCGGTAAGTTGAGGCGTTCAGCCAATTCTTGCAATTCACCCTCAGCGCCTGCAATGACGACGCCTCCGCCACAAACAATGACACCCTTTTGAGTTTGTAAAAGCCGGTCAACCGCTAAATCGATGCTTCGATCCTCTGCGACGCTGCGGCGCGAGATCTGTCCTTCAATATTTGAGTCGGCAAAGATTTCGCTCTCATCGACTTCATCTTTCTGTGTGTCGAAAGGGAACCCAAGGTGAGCTGCGCCAGGCGTGTTGGATAGCATCGCGCGAAAGGCTTGACGAACTTGTGAAGGCAAACGGGTCGCATCGTCGAGCATTTGACTGCTACGGGTTAGAGGGTCGAATAATGCTTTTTGATCCAGTTCGGTCAATGGGAATCGACCTCGGGATTTAGTCGACACATCACTAGTGATCGCCAATAGCGGCACGCTTGACTCATTCGCTTCAACCACGCCGGGCAATATGTAAGTTGCGCCACCACCTGATGGACCTTCGCAAACGCCGACTTTGCCGCTGATTCGAGCATAACCGTCGGCCATATAAGCGGCGTGGCGTTCATCTCGAGTGAGGGTGTGATTGATACAGTGATCTAAACGATACAGCGCGTCATAAAACGGAATCGTGGTGTCACCACACAAGCCAAAAAGTTGTTTGACGCCATAGGCCTCCAACATTCGCACCATCGCCTCTGCGCCGGTTAACTTGCCCATTTTTACCTCCCCGAAGTCAGTCCCTGCGTTTATTCTATTCGACAATATATTAGGCGATTACTTTTGTATACAATCTACCGCGCACTCGTTGTCTAAGGGCTAGTCCATGATCGCAAAAGGTGGGAAATCAATTTATGGTGCATCGGTTGGCATAATGATGCTGGAGGCCCAATTCCCGAGAATTCTGGGCGACATGGGAAACGCCCTAAGCTGGCCGTTCCCGGTGCTTTATCGAGTGGTCCGCGATGCATCGCCCGATCGAGTCGTACGCCGAAAAGCGGAGGGTCTCTACGAGGCATTTTTACAGACTGGCCGGGATCTGATATCGGATGGAGCCGATGGAATCACCACCAATTGTGGTTTTCTAGTGCTATTCCAATCTGATCTGCAACGCGATCTCGGCGTTCCGGTTATCACCTCGTCATTGATCCAGCTGCCGATGGTCGAACGGATGCTGCCACCAGCAAAAAGAGCCGGCATTCTAACTATCTCATCCGCCACTTTGTTACCCGAACATCTCGCCGCTGCTGGCTGCAGACCTGACACCCCGATTGGAGGAACGCCTGAAAATGGCGAGTTTTACCAAGCAATACTCGGCAACCGACTGACCCTAGAGGTTGAAAAATCGCGCGAAGAAAATGTCTCGGCAGCCCAAAAGTTAGTCGCTGAACACCCTGAAATTGGCGCGCTGGTTCTCGAATGCACCAACATGGTTCCTTATGCCAGCGCAATTTCCAAGGCCACTGATCTGCCCGTATTTTCGATCTACAATTTAGTGCAATGGTTTCAACAAGGCCTGCAGCCCCGTGAGAAGTTTGCTTAGCCACCTTTGGCCAGCAACTTCAGCAATAAGGTCCGATCACGGGATATTTGGTTTGGATCATTTTCGATCTGAAATGAAAGCTGAATCAGTGGTTGTCATCCAGCCGCTGAGAATTGTCGTTTTTCAAGTTAATTGCCATTGCATAGAGCTCGTTTTTCTTGCGGCTGCTCAAATCAGTGGCAATTTTCACCGCCTGCTTAAGCGGCAAGCTTTCGAGCAGTATTTTCATCATTCGCAGATCTTCACCTTGATCACTTTGATCTACTTGGCCTGCACTATTATCGATCAACACAACGAACTCACCTTTATCCAATTTGGCCTCTGCTTGCAATTGGGCGAGCAAGTCTGAGGCGCTGCCATGCAAGATTCGCTCGTGCAATTTAGTCAGCTCCTTCGCAATCACACATTCAGCAAGCCCGAAAACTTCAGTAATTTGCAGTAGCAATTCGGCGATACGATGACGCGATTCGAATAGCACCAGGGTGGCATCAATCGAGCGCAATGTGGTCAGTTGCGACAAGCGCTCGCGGGGTTTGCTAGAGAGAAACCCGGAAAAATGAAACTGATCAGTCGGCAAACCTGAGACACTAAGCGCCGTAACCACACTCGACGCACCCGGTATCGGCGTAACCCTGACACCTGCCTGCTGAGCGGCTCGAACAATTTTGTAACCCGGATCCGAGATTAACGGCGTGCCCGCATCAGAAATCAGCGCAACACTCTCACCGGCCTGAAGTTTACTCAGCAATTGCTCGCTGCGCGCCGATTCATTGTGTTGATGATAAGAAAGCAGTTTCGAGCGGATTCCCAAGTGTTGCAGCAACGGTCGGCTATGACGAGTGTCTTCGGCAGCAATTAAGTCGACTGACTTTAAAATAGCGACCGCGCGCAGGCTAATATCGTCAAGATTGCCGATCGGTGTGGCTACGATGTAGAGCTCTCCGTTCATTCGAATGAGTGTACACTGATGGGATCTTTAGCTTGACCTAATTCACACTACAGCTAAAAAACTCTGTCAAGCTGATAAACTACGCTATTAGAAGTTAGTTATTAAGTTAAGCTACTGAACTAAGCCGATAAATTGGGCCAATAAAACAAACCGACGATGAATTTATATCGAACCCTAACCATCTCCCTGCTAGCCCTAGCACTGACCGCCTGTGCGGGCTCAGGTGGAAACCGTGCGGGGTCAGGCGCATCTGACGGCACGCTATCGGCGTCGGAAGAAAAAATCATCCAGGCCTTTGACCATGAAATTGCTCAAGAATGGCTTGAGGCAGCTGTGCTTTATGAGCGCTTGGCGCGCGGCAGTAGTCAGCCAGAACGCTCCGCTTTCTTAGTAAAAACCGGGTTAATGTATTACCACGCCGGCTTGTACGATGAAATTGACCCGTTTTTTGATAATCTCGATGACAACAGCATATTAGAGCTAGATAAAATATATCGGCAGGCGATTCAAGCCGGCGCCTATCTAGGCAATGGCAAAATTTATCAAAGCCTTTTGAACTTGCCCGAAATTGACAAAGTGATTAACTACCAATATAAGGCGTTGGCACTGAGCATCCGGTCGCGTGGGGTGTTAGCGATCGGCAAGCCTTTAGAAAGCGCCAAACTGCGGATGCAAATTGCCCAATATATCAGGACTCCGCGGGAGCTAGAAGAGAATCATGATGCCATATGGACAGCGCTTAATCGCATCACTGAGCCCGCCATTTTGCGTGCGCTGGGTGAAACCCAAACGTCCGAAACACGCGGCTGGCTTGAACTCAATCTGATTGCTCGCCGGTCCAACATGCTGCCCGCAAAAATGGAACCCTGGGTCGACCAGTGGTACCAATTGTATGGCGAGCATACTGCGGCCCCGAGCTATGCGATCAACCTGCTCGAAGATAGTAAACGAGTTTTCATCAAGCCCAAGCGAATTGCGCTAATGTTGCCGTTCTCCGGACGTTTGTCGAAGGTATCCCGGGCGATCCAAAATGGTTTTCTATACGCTTACTATCAAGACCCTGATCAGTTCGCCGCACTCGATGTCATCGATGCCAGCTCAGATCCGGCTGAATTCAATTTACAATACCAACAAGCGGTTCAAAACGGCGCAGACTTCGTCGTAGGTCCGATCAGCAAAGACTTAATTGACGTGTTGCAGCAACGCGAACGACTCGAGGTCCCGACACTAACCTTGAACTACGGCAACTACGACCAAACGGCGGGCCAGGATCTCTATCAGTTCGGTTTGCGTCCCGAGGATGAAGCCGAGCAAATCGCTGACCTAGCCCTTGCCCAAGGCAAACATAGCGCGATTGTGCTGGTCCCTGACACTGAGTGGGGTTACCGCTTGCAAGACGCCTTCACCGAACGCTTTGAGGCCCTCGGCGGCACCGTGGTTGGCGAGGCGGCCTTCCGTGACAAGAGCAATGACTACTCGGCGACAATCAAAGATCTGCTGAACCTGACTAGCAGCAATCAACGTAAGTCAATTCTGCAGCAGGTGATACAGGAGCAAGTCAATTTCGACGCCCGTCGGCGACAAGATATCGACATGATTTTCATTGCCGCCAACTCCCGTCAGGCGCGTTCCATCAAGCCTCAATTAGAGTTTCATCAGGCCCAGAACTTGACCGTCTATGCCACCTCACATATCTCGTCGAGCAATGGAAAGCCGGATGATGATCGTGACTTGAACGACATTTTATATGTCGATATTCCGTGGATGCTTGATAATGGTAAAAATCCTGACCACGAGCAAATCGACCGCTTGTGGCCTGACGACAGTAAACGTTACAGCCGCCTGATGGCTTTGGGCATCGATGCTTATCGGATGATTCCATCACTACGTCGTCTGATGAATAATCCTGACGAGTCGTTGGCTCACAATACGGGTCTACTCTCAGTTGACCAAAATGGGCGGATCAAGCGCTCTTTAATGATGGCCACTTATAAAAAAGGGCGAGCGACGATGCTTTCTGCGCCCAACATTCAGCAACTCGCTGCCGGCTCAAAGCGCTAAGCTAGTGTCGGAAACCGTTCGCAAAGGATTGCGCTACGAATCAATCGCCAAACAATTCTTAATCGGCGAGGGTCTAGTTTTTTTGCAAGCTGGGTTCAACTGTCGGTTGGGCGAAATCGATTTAATCATGCAAGATCAAGACACTTGCTGTTTCATCGAAGTGAAATATCGCCAGTCGCGTCGATTTGGCGGCGCCGCATACGCACTTACCCCAACGAAACAACGTCGCGTGATCAACGCCACTCGATATTACTTGTCACTACATACGAAAATGAATCAAATGCCGTTGAGATTCGATGCCATTTTGATTCAAGGTGAAGTCGATCGAAAAGATCAAATAAATTGGGTGAAAAACGCGTTCTACGCTGAATAAAGTCAGTTTAACCAGCTTTTATTGAAATGTTGCAACTCAAGCTACTTAATGATCTTGAGCAGCGGGCCTGCGGTTTTTCGTGAGTCCGACCCTGCACTCGAGTCGACCTCTTGCCCTTCTGCCGGAAACATCATGCCTTCCCCACTCTCGCGGGCATAGATCGCTAATAATGAATCCATCGGACAAAAAACATTTTCAGCCACGCCTTTGAAACGGGCTGAAAAACCAATGTGGTCGTTACTGATTTCGAGATTATCGACCGCTTGTGCATCAAGGTTCAAAACAACTTTGCCATCATTGGCCAAACCACTCGGAACCAGCACTGACTTGGACGAAACATCGACCAATATGTAAGGCGTGGAATCGTTGTCCAGCATCCATTCGTACAGCGCACGAACGAGGTAAGGTTTACTGGAATTCATTACTGCACCAACCGGCCTTTACGAAACCATGTCCCTTTCTTGTTCGGACAAGCTAGCCTGAAAAGAAGGTCGGGAGAACACGCGTTTCATGTAGGTGGTAATCGGTTTAGCCGATTTTGGCAGTTCGATTCCATAGTAAGGCAAGCGCCAAAGAATCGGTGCAATACTGCAATCGAGCAAGCTAAATTCATTGGAGAGAAAATACGGCATCGCATTAAATACTTCGGCTGAATTAATCAGACTCTCAGTCAATGCTTTTTTCGCTTGGGCTTTTCTTTTCTCGGTGCCATGTTCAATGTCACCCAGCAGGCTAAACCAATCGCTTTCGATGCGAAACAGCGCTAACCGACTTTTCGCTCTAGAGACCGGATCAACCGGCATTAACGGTGGATGCGGGAATCGCTCATCAAGATATTCGATCAGCACGCGCGCGTTATACAACACTAAATCACGGTCGACCATTGTCGGCACCGTGGCATAGGGGTTCAAATCAAGCAAATCTTCGGGCAGGTTATTCGTATCCACATCGTGAATTTCGACCGTTATGTCTTTCTCGGCAAGCACAATGCGAGCGCGATGACATTCGGGATCAACCGGCGAAGAAAAGCAACTCATCACCGAACGGCGATTAGCTACAACAGACATAATTGTGTCCTTAGTTAATGGATGTCTTTCCAGTACTCTCGCTTCAGTGCATAGGCGAGAACTAGAAAGAACAATAGGAAAATAATGACACCAGTACCAACGTCTTTGCGTGTCTGCTTATAAGGTTCCGCGAGATAATCGAGAAACGCCACCAGATCATATACCATCTGGTCGTACTCTGACTCGCTCATCGTACCCGCTTTGATCATTTTGAAGCCAACAATTGTCTTCACTTCGTTACCGCCAGCATCGGTAGTGACTTTGTACTCGGGTGACTGCAACCCCTGTAATCCAACTAGCACATGCGGCATTCCAACGTTTTTGAAGACACCATTGTTAACCCCAACGCCTTCACGAGACTCGTCGATATAAAAACCACGTAAATAATTGTAAAGCCAGTTAACGCCCCGTGAGCGAGCGATCAGTGACAAATCAGGTGGCATAACACCAAAGGCTTCTTCACCGTATTCCGTCGTCATGGTGGTTTTCATCAACTCACCAACTTTGGTTTTGTCACCCTTCACATCAGTGGTAAAAACCAAATTTTTGAGCACCATCTCATCTGAAATTCCAAGATCAGCGCCAACCCGGTTGAAACGTGAGTAAGCGGCTGAATGGCAAGACATACAATAATTCACGAAAGTGCGGGCACCCCGTTGCATCGCTGCCTTGTCGGTCCAATCGATTTCTATATGGTCATTAGGGTAGCCCGCGGGTCCCCCGGCACTCCAAGCCAAACTGGGTGCTAAAACAGCGAGTGTAAGCAATAGTAAGCGTTTCATTACTGAACCCTCTCTGGCACCGGCTTGGTTCTTTCATTCTTGCTAATCCACCACAAACCGAGGAAAAAGCCGAAATAACCGATGCTAAACAGTTGTGCAAAATAGGTTCTAATCTGGGTTGGCGGCAATGCGCCCAAATAACCGAGGCCGACGAAAGACACCACCAAAATCGCGAGCAGCAGCTTAAAGGAAAACGAACGATAGCGAATCGAGCGAACTTTGCCACGATCGATCCAGGGCATAAAGAACAAAACCGCTATCGATGCGAACATCGCAATGACACCCGTCAGCTTGTGCGGAATCGCGCGCAGAATGGCGTAAAACGGAGTGAAGTACCACACCGGTGCAATGTGCTCAGGCGTCTTAAATTGATTGGCCGGCACGAAGTTTGGTTTTTCGAGGAAATAACCACCCATTTCTGGGGCGAAGAAAACCACCATACTAAAAAAGATCAAAAACACGACTACGCCAACCAAATCTTTAACCGAGTAATACGGATGGAATGGAATGCCGTCTAGCGGAATGCCGTCAGCACCCTTGTGCTTCTTAATTTCGACGCCATCAGGATTGTTTGAGCCGACTTCATGCAATGCAATAATGTGCATTACGACGAGCATTAAAAGCACCAGCGGCACTGCAATCACGTGCAGCGCAAAAAACCGATTCAGAGTGGCGTCCGAAATCACGAAGTCGCCACGGATCCACAGGGTTAACTCGTCACCCACTATTGGGATCGCACCAAACAATGAAATAATGACCTGAGCTCCCCAGTAAGACATTTGCCCCCAAGGCAGCAAATATCCCATGAAGGCTTCCGCCATCAGGGCCAGAAAAATGAACATCCCGAAGACCCAAATCAACTCTCTAGGCTTCTGATAGGAACCATACATCAGGCCACGGAACATGTGCAGATACACCACCAGAAAGAACGCAGAGGCACCGGTTGAATGGACATATCGAATCAACCAACCCCAATCGACGTCACGCATAATGTGTTCGACTGAAGCGAAAGCAAGCGCCCCATCGGGCTTGTAATGCATGGTTAAGAAAATTCCGGTGACTATCTGAATCACCAGCACAACCAGCGCCAGCGAACCAAAAAAGTACCAAAAGTTAAAATTCCGCGGGGCGTAATATTTGGCCAGATGTTCGTCCCACATCTTGGTCAGCGGAAAACGCTCATCTACCCAGGCAACAAAGCCTTGTTTTTCTTGCTCGCTATCTTGCTCGCTCATGCTACTGGCCCATCCTCACCAATCAAAATGAGGTTGTCATCAATAAAGTAGTAGGGCGGAATCGGCAGATTGGTAGGTGCCGGCACGCCTTTGTAAACCCTGCCCGAAAAGTCAAAACGAGAGCCATGGCAAGGGCAGAAAAACCCGCCTTGGAAGTCAGCCGTGATTTCTGGCTGATAAGTCGGTGAACAACCTAGATGGGTGCAAATACCCACCATCACCAAGATTTCAGGTTTCAGTGAACGGAACTCATTCTTCGCGTAATCAGGCTGTTGGCTTTCGTTAGATTCGGCATCACGCAAATCGCCGACGACTTTGGGTAATGTATCAAGCGCTTTTTGATCGCGGCGTAAAACCCAAACTGGCTTGCCTTGCCATTTGAAAATAATCTGCTGGCCTGGCTCCAATTTGCTGATATCCGCCTCGATCGGCGCTCCGGCAGACTTGGCTCTCGCGCTAGGGTTCCAACTGAAAACAAAAGGCGTGACCGCGGTTAAGGCGCCAGAGGCACCGACCACTACGGTGGCCGCGGTTAGGAAACGCCTGCGGCTGTTATCTGCATCATTCGCTGACATTCAAATCTTTCCCCGATTGAAGGTTTGGAACCCCGGCACAGACAGTCTGGTTCCGAAGGTAAAAACGGCCGTTAATATAGCTTACTTTCACTTTATCGTCGAGACCATAGAAAGGTTAAATTGGGTTTACTACTTTTATTGAAATTCACTGAATCGCAACAACCCCTGTTAATCGGCAAACTCTCAACACAGCGGATAATACTATAGTCTTCAAACTGGATTAGGAATATCAATAAATTGCTGCTCAAGACCGAATCGATCAACAATCTCCAAAGCCAAAGCCTGCACCCCAAATCGCTCGGTTGCATGATGGCCCGCCGCAATATAATGAATACCCAATTCCCGCGCGGCATGATAGGTCGGTTCCGAAACCTCGCCACTGACAAACGCATCGACACCCTGCGCGGCAGCTTTATCGATAAACCCCTGGGCGGCGCCGGTGCACCATGCCAAACGTCGAATCGGATGATCGCCACCGCTAATCAATAAAGATTGGCTGCCAAGCTTGCGGTCAATCTCCGCCGTTAGTTCGGCGGCGCTGGTTGGCCTCGCCAGAGTCCCTTCAAAAATCAGCCCTTGCTCGCCAAAACTGGATTTGACTTGCCAGCCCATCACCTTCGCTAAGGCCACATTGTTGCCTACTAGCGGATGCGCGTCTAACGGTAAGTGGTAAGCTAAAAGGTTGATTTTATTACGAATTAAACTGCCAATTCGAGCTGCTTTAATGCCCGTAATGACCTGCGACTCGCCCTTCCAAAAGTAACCGTGATGAACGATAAGGGTGCCTGCATTAGCCTCCACCGCTGCGTCAATCAATGCCTGACAGGCAGTCACTCCAACCACAATTCGACCAACTTCTGGGTTAGCTTCAACCTGCAATCCGTTAGGGCAATAGTCATTAAAATGATCTATCTTCAAAAAATCATCACAAAATTCGCTGAGTTCAGTCAGTCGCATGTTCTCGGGTCCTGTGCTCTAAGAGCCTATGATACTATCGGTGGATGAAACTAATCAAAGTAGCCGGCTTTTTATTGCAATATGGGATGATCGGTCTCGCATTCGCGGCGCTTTATCTTTTCGTCGCCAGCGAGCGCAGTAACGATGAAATTTTGAGATTCCTCGGGTCGACCGAAAAGCAACCTACAATCACCTCGAGTCCAAACCCCTCTCCGCCTTTCTCTTATGCTCAGGCGGTCGCATCATCAAGCGCTTCAGTGGTCACCATTTACACCTCAAAAACAGTCAAAGAAAAGACCCATCCATTACTCAATGACCCCACTTTTAGTCGACTTTTTGGTGAACAATTGGAGCGTCGTCAACGCAGCCGCGTCGAAACCAACCTTGGCTCGGGCGTAATCATCGATTCGAGTGGCTACATTCTCACCAATCAACATGTGATCGACGGTGCTGATGAAATTCTGATTTCGTTAACCGATGGCCGCGGTAGCCAAGCCACCTTAATTGGCGAAGACAAAGAGACGGATATTGCTATATTGAAGGTGCCAATCAGCGGGCTAGAGGGAATCCAGACCCCCGATACGAGTAACCTGCAAGTTGGCGATGTGGTGTTGGCCATAGGCAATCCGCTGAATGTCGGTCAAACCGTCACCATGGGCATTGTCAGCGCAACAGAGCGCAATCGAATCGGCCTAAACACTTTTGAAAATTTCATTCAGACCGATGCCGCGATTAACCCAGGTAATTCGGGGGGCGCGTTGGTCAATGCACGCGGTGAACTGATCGGAATCAACACCGCCATCTTTAGCCAAACTGCGGGTGCGCAAGGTATCGGCTTTGCGATTCCGATTCCTTTGGCACTCGACATCATGCGCCAGATTATCGAGCATGGCAAAGTCACCCGCGGTTGGCTTGGCGTCGAGGGCGCCGAGATCACCGCTAAGGCAGCGCTGGCAACCGAAAACCCCGCGATTACGGGTGCATTGATCGTCAGTGTTTTCATTAACAGCCCGGCTGACTTAGCCGGTATACGAGCGGGCGATATCATTGTCGCGGTGAATCAACAAGCGGTGTCAGATATCCGTGACTTACTCGATCAAATTGTTGTATATCATCCGGGAGAAAGGGTTTCAGTGACGATCTACCGAGGGCCTCTAAAACAAACGCTAAGCATGGAAGTGACGCAACGCCCATCGCTATAAACGCTGCCGCAGTGGCCAATGCAATCGGCTATTCGGCCGTTTCTTCGGCAAAGCTGTTGCTTCGATATTCAGCCGAACAGGCATGCGCGACTAAACCCTCACCTCTTGCCAAGACCGACGCAACTTTACCAAGGCTCGCCGCCGATTTTGCCGAACATCCGATCAAGCTCGATCGCTTTTGAAAGTCATAAACACCGAGCGGCGAAGAAAAACGCGCACTTCGAGAAGTCGGCAACACATGGTTGGGGCCAGCACAATAATCGCCAAGCGCTTCGGCGGTATATCGACCCAGAAAAATGGCGCCGGCATGATGTATCGAAGAAGCGACTTCCTCAGCATTTTCAATCGAAAGCTCCAAATGCTCGGGCGCAATCTGATTTGCCAAATCAATTGCCTGATCAAGATTAGCGACCTTAATCAATGCGCCACGCTCAGACAGCGACTGCTCGATAATGGATCGTCGCGGCATGTCTTCAATCAATTTGCTGATACTAGCTTCGACCTGATCAAGAAACTCAGCATTCTCAGAGAGTAAAATAGCCTGCGCATCCTCATCGTGTTCAGCTTGCGAAAACAAGTCCATCGCAATCCAATCTGGATCTGTTTTACCATCACAGATGATCAATATTTCGGATGGCCCGGCAATCATATCAATCCCCACAACCCCAAACACTAAACGTTTTGCAGTGGCCACATATATGTTTCCTGGGCCTACAATCTTGTCTACCGCCGGCACGCTTTCGGTTCCATAGGCGAGTGCAGCAACAGCTTGCGCGCCGCCGATCGTAAAGACCCGATGAACGCCAGCCAGATGAGCGGCAGCCAGCACGAGTTCGTTAAGCACACCTTTCGGGGTAGGCACCACCATGATTATTTCTTTAACCCCTGCGACACTGGCAGGAATCGCATTCATTAACACTGAAGACGGATAGGCCGCTTTGCCCCCGGGCACATAGAGACCTACCCGATCGATCGGATTGATCTGTTGGCCCAGCAAGGTTCCGTCGGCGTCAGTATAATTCCAGGATTCTAAGGTTTGATGCTGGGCATACTCTCGAATACGCGCGGCGGCCGTTTGCAATGCCTCTCGCTGTGCCGCCGAAATCGCAGCATAGGCTTGCTTTAAACGATTTGGCGACAACTCAAGCTCACTCATTTCGCTCGCGTCGATTTGATCGAATTGTTGCGTATACTCCATCACAGCGGCGTCACCACCGGTTTTAACCGCACTCAGAATACGCATGACTTTGCCGACCAAGGCCTCATCAGAAGTCGCTTCGCTATCGAGCAATCGACGCAGCGAGGCCTCAAAATCAGTTTGTTCAGCATCAAATCGCTGGATAGACACGTTAAATTACCGCCGCTCTAATCCGATCGATCAGTTCGACAATTGATTGGTTCTTCATTTTAAGCGATGCCCGGTTAACCACCAGCCGCGAACTAATATCCATGATTGGTTGCAATGGAGTTAAGCCATTCGCCTTCAAGGTATTACCGGTGTCAACCAAATCAACAATAATATCCGCCAAACCGACGATTGGGGCCAGCTCCATTGAACCGTAAAGCTTGATGATTTCGACCTGGATACCCTGATCGAGAAAAAACTGTCGACTGATCTTCGGGTACTTGGTCGCCACCTTAATCCGATAACGCGGCAAGGGCCTGTCTTTGAACCCCGCTGTCATCAAACGACAAGGTGCAATTTTAAGATCAACCGGCTCATAAAGGTCTTCACCACCGTGCTCTAGCAAAACATCCTTGCCGACAATACCCAAATCAGCAGCGCCATGCTGGACATAGGTCGGCACATCAGCAGAGCGAATTAGGAGCAAATTCAAGGTCGCTTGATTAGTCTCAAAGATCAGTTTTCGGCTAATGTTAAGATCATCTAAAGGTTGAATCCCCGCTCGGGCTAACAGCGGCAAGGTTTCGTCGAGGACTCGACCCTTAGCAAGGGCAATGGTTAATGGCTCGGTCATCACAAATTACTCGGCCACGGAGGGGTTGATCTTAAGAGCGTGCATGCTTTATCGGCCATCACGCGTTTCACTAGCGAAGCTGAATACCTTTGATCGATGGCAAGCAGAAATTAGAGTAAGGTGGAAATAGGCTAGCACTTTCGACGGCTCTTTAGATGGCAGCTTTGGGCAGCAGCATTAGGCGGCAAACGGGCGGAGAAAACGCTGATCACTAGAGTCTAGCGAGGCACACGTGAAATTTGCGCCCCTAGTCCGGCAAGTTTTTCTTCAATATGCTCATAACCACGATCAATGTGGTAAATCCGATCGACGATGGTTTCGCCTTTAGCCACCAAACCGGCCAGAATGAGGCTCGCGGAAGCGCGCAAGTCGGTTGCCATTACTGGCGCACCATTCAAGTTTTTCACCCCTTTTATTATCACCGTATTACCCTCCAACTGGACATTCGCACCGAGCCGCATGAACTCTTGAATATGCATGAAGCGGTTCTCAAAAACTGTTTCGGTGACCGAACCTGTGCCTTCGGCGATCGCGTTCAACGCACAAAACTGGGCCTGCATATCGGTCGGGAAACCAGGATAAGGCGCGGTTCGAATATTCACCGCTTTAGGCTTGCGGCCCTCCATATCAAGTTCGATCCAATCTTCACCAATGTCAATGATAGCACCAGCTTCTTGCAGTTTAGCTAGCACCGCATCGAGTAACTTCGGGTCGGTTCGTTTGACCAAAATCTTGCCGCCAGAAATAGCGGCTGCGACCAGATAGGTGCCAGTTTCGATTCGATCAGGCAGCACTGAGTAGTCGCATCCATTCAAGGTGTCGACTCCGTGTATGGTGACCGTGTCAGTCCCCGCGTTGAGCACTTTGCCACCCATAGCATTAATGAAATTAGCTAAGTCAAGCACCTCGGGCTCACGCGCCGCGTTTTCGATCACGGTGGTGCCATTCGCCAGGCTAGCGGCCATCATCAAGTTTTCGGTCCCCGTCACGGTCACTTGATCCATCACAATTCGAGCACCTTGCAGGCGATCACAGCGGGCCTTGATATAGCCCTGCTCAACTCTAATCTCCGCTCCCATCGCCTCAAGCCCGCTGAGGTGCATATCGACCGGTCGTGCGCCGATGGCGCAACCACCGGGCAGCGAAACTTCAACCTCACCGTGTCGAGCCAGCAACGGACCGAGCACCAGAATCGACGCCCGCATGGTTTTAACTAATTCGTAAGGTGCAAAGGTATTTTCCAGCGTGGTGGGATCGACTTCGATGCCCATATTATCGACCATCGTGCGCTGCACCCCCATTCGCCCGAGTAACTCAAGCGTGGTAGTTACATCGTGCAGATGTGGCACATTACGAATAATGACCGGACTGTTGGCAAGCAAAGTGCCGGCCAAAATAGGAAGCACGGCATTCTTTGAACCCGAAATTCGAACTTCTCCGGAAAGCGGCACACCGCCTCTTATGATTAATTTATTCATGCCACAACAGCTTTCACAGGGTCTGGCATTCTAGCAGGGAACCTCGGCCCACGACCAACGTTTTTGCCCAAGATGGAGCGATAGTAAGCACAAATAGCTTGCAATTATGCGAGTCGCAGCCGTTGCTAAATCGTGTTGATGAGTTGATCATTTTATATCGGCCAAGGCTGGCGCAGGCAAAGTGATTTGATCAACCCAGCTATTATTGACTTTGGTTCCTTCGCTTGAGCGATGTGATCAAACCATCAACCCCGTCTTTTCTGATCGCGCGAGCAAAACTGGAGCGAAAATTAGTCACCAGGCTAACTTCGTCAACGCTAATGTCGTAAACCTTCCATCCCTCGTCACCTTTGCGCATCGAATAGTCGATTGGAATCGGAAACCCGCCCGCTTGTTCGATTTCAGTTCGCACCACCGTCGCGCCGCTGGCTGGATCGCCCTCAGAGGGCAAATAAGTCAGCTGCTGATCATTGTACTCAAGCAACGCGGAACTATAGGTGCGCACCAACAGGGCCCGAAACTCATTCACAATCAAAGGCCGCTGCTCAGAGCTGATCTTATCTCTATAGTTTCCCAGCGCCAGATCGGTCATCGCATCGAAATCGAAATTGGGCAACACGATTTGACTGACCAGTTCGTGAAGACTGGCCGGATCTGCGCGAAAACGGTCTGCGTTTTGCTTGATATCACTCAGCACTCGATCCGCGACTTGCTTGATCAACTGCTCAGGAGCAAGCGAGGCGGCGACGGCGGTGAAACTGCCTAGCAATAAGAAAAGGCTAATTAAACAGCTGTTAAACAATTTATTCATTGAAATACTCCACTGGCACTCTTCAACTTGGACACGCTATTGTTGAATTCATTCACAACTCGCAAATACTCGGCGTAGGCGAGAACATAGGTCTGCAGCGCTGTGATGACGTCTTTCGAATCTTCGAGCCCTGCTTCAAAATCTGAATAGGCGGCAATCATCCAACGCCGCGCCGCTTTGGAACTGGCCCGCATCGAGCCGACGGCTTGATGTTGAGCCATCATCGTATGAAATTGTTCGCGCACTTGAAACGGTATCCCCGCCCTCGCAAAAGACGACTTATTAACCAAGGCATCCAGCTCAGCTTGCGCTTGAGCCACTCGTGCCGGTTGGGCGTCGGCTTGCCATTGCCAGCGCATACCCAACAAAGGTGAGAGCGCAGCGTGATTGAAAGGATCGTAAATATGCGGGTTATCTAGCGTGTCGCGCTGCGGCGCATAGGCAAGAGAACCGGCGACACCGGCAAAAACGATTGGCTTTTTTTCAGCCTTGGTCGCCTCGACAAGCGCACGGCGAGCCGCTAGGCCCGACTCGACTTGCCGGAATTCTGGCCGATTTTCAAACGCGAGATCAATCCAGTCTTGCAAACTCTGATCCGGCAGCGGCAATGGCTTAAGGCGTCTATCGGCCAATTCAATCGTGCTGCCACCCCGTCCGGTTAAAAGCTTTAACCCGTCCATCGCGATTGACTCCAAGCCACTCGCCTCGGCTAGGTATCGATCGATCAGACCGAGACCTGACTCGAGCGCATATTGATCTGACAAACTCGCATTGCCCGAACCTTCCTCCAGCCATTGCTTAATCAACTCATGCGCACCCGTAAGCCGTGCGCGCGTATCTTCTAACAACAACCGACTATCGCGGGCCGCGAGAAAGCCATAATAGGCCCTTACTACCTGCAAGCCGACCACGTCGCGCTGCAGATGCACGTCTTGCTGCTTGATCGTAACGTTATATTGGGCGGCGCGTTGGTAACCATCGATCCGGCCAAAGGTCGCAATCGGTTTGACGATGCTAAAGGTCATTCCACCCCAGATCGACAGGCCGTCTGCTAAATCGTATATGTCGTCTCTCGGTTCGCAGCCTGTGGTACAAGAAGTGTCACCATTCTGATAAAAACCACCATCAACACCGGTCGTGAGGGCGACAAAACTATCGACCGAATAGCGCCATCCTTCAGCGCCGTTGGCTTCCTGCAACAACCCTTCTGCTTTACGCACAAAAGCTTTTTTTTCGTCGATCCGAGGGTCATGTGCAAGAGCCAACTCAATCGCTTGCTGCAAATTAATTTTTGCCGCTGCATGCGAGCTCAAGCTACAGCAAAGCAGCAACGACCAACCGATCAGCCTTAAAAACTTAAATTTCATCACATCCAAAGTCCTATCCGAGCGATTCTAAAATACTTTATAGCTTTTCCTCATGCGAGTCTCGCATTGATCAAAGTCTATCCGGTATGTGGATTCAAGTGAACGTCGATTTAAGAATAACAAAAACATATCGATATTTTCCATCTTACTCGCTAATTTGCTGGTAAATCTGTCACATAATCGGTAGTGTTCGCCGGCGTATTCACAGCTTTCATTACCTATGACCAGTGATCTGACCCATCAGCACAGCTTCAGCTATGAAGAACTCATTTCCTGCGGAAAAGGCGACTTGTTCGGCCCCGGAAATGCGCTTCTCCCTTTGCCTCCAATGTTGATGTTCGACCGTATCGTCAAGATTAGTGAGGCCGGCGGAAGCCATGACAAAGGCGAAATAATTGCTGAACTCGACGTCAATCCTGAGCTTTGGTTTTTCCGCTGCCATTTTGAAACGGACCCAGTAATGCCAGGTTGCCTCGGGCTTGACGCAATGTGGCAGCTGATTGGTTTCTATCTGGGCTGGAAAGGCGGTCCGGGGCACGGCCGTGCGCTGGGTGCTGGCGAAGTTAAATATTTCGGCCAGGTCTTGCCTACTGCCAAACGGGTGACCTACCGAATAGACATGAAACGGGTGATTATGCGGAAACTGGTGATGGGCATCGGAGATGCCAGAATGGAGGTCGATGGGCGCGAAATCTATAGCGCTAAAGACCTTCGAGTAGGGCTATTCACCTCAACCGATAGTTTCTAGCCGCCTCTTCCGATCTCCATGCTGACCTACATCGCCGCTGTTATTGCAGGACTAGGTATACTGATTTGGAGCGCCGACAAGTTTGTTGATGGCGCTGCCGCGTTGGCTCGTTTGCTGGGCGTCTCAACTCTGATCATCGGCATCATCATCGTTGGCTTTGGAACCTCTGCACCCGAAATCGGCGTGTCGATCATCGCCGTGTTAGAGGGAACGCCCAATATTGCTATTGGCAACGCGTTGGGCTCCAATATTGCCAATATTGGCCTAATATTAGGGATTACCGCGATTCTCTCGCCAATCGCAATCGATAGTCGTCTGCTGAAAACTGAGTTTCCGCTGTTGCTGTTAGCCACCGCGGTGATGGCAGTTTGCCTGATTGACCTGCAGGTCAATCAATTCGATGGCTTGGTGCTGCTTGGCGTGCTGATACTGGCGCTTTTCTTGCTAATTCGGTTGCACCGTCGTCAACCCATCGAGGTTAAAACCCTCGCAGATGAAAACGTCGAACTAGCCGAGGGCATGACGCTAGCCGTCGCGATCGGTTGGCTTGTGTTTGGTTTGGTCCTTTTAGTTGGCAGTTCTAAATTGCTGGTTTGGGGGGCGTCACAGATCGCGTTGGAATTTGGCATCAGCGAGTTGATCATTGGCCTGACCATTGTCGCTCTCGGCACCAGCCTACCCGAGTTGGCGGCCTCAATCGCCAGTTTGAAGAAAAATGTTGCCGACGTCGCGATCGGCAATGTGATCGGCTCAAATCTATTCAATTCATTGGCCGTGGTTGGCATTCCCGCGCTAATGAGCCCGTTCTCAATCGACCCATCAGCGCGCAGCCGTGACCTGCCGATCGCGATAGGATTAACCCTACTATTAGTTTTGATGGCACGCTTTCCAACCGCGCTTCCGCGCCATATCAGTCGCCGAAAAGGAATCGCTCTATTCGCCGCCTTTGTCATCTACCAGCTATATTTGTATTATAAAGTGGCTATTGGGTAGATTACCTTGAATCTGAACCAACCTAAGGTCCACCCTGAAATTCGCGGCCCGAGCACGGTTCCCAGCAAACAAGGCGCAAACTTATGACCACACATGCCTTCATTGAATTTGGCCTAGCCGTTCTCAAAACCGAGTCTGAGTCGGTCTCCGCATTGATCGACCGACTAGATCAAAATTTTCATCTTGCCTGTGATTTGATTTTAAACTGCAAAGGACGCGTAGTCGTTAGCGGAATCGGCAAATCTGGCCATATTGGAAAAAAAGTGGCGGCCACCTTGGCGAGCACCGGCACCCCCGCTTTTTTCATGCACCCCAGTGAAGCCAGCCATGGCGATTTGGGCATGATCACCGCGCAAGATCTGGTGATTGCAATGTCGAATTCTGGTGAAAGCAGTGAAATCGCGCTGTTGTTACCCTTGATAAAGCGTCAGGGCATTCCGCTCATCACCCTTTGTGGCAATTCTGATTCAACCATTGCGCACAGTGCCGATATCAATTTAAACGTTAGTGTCGAAAAAGAGGCCTGCCCGATGGGACTCGCCCCCACTTCGAGCACCACCGCCACGCTCGCGATGGGAGACGCACTGGCAATCGCGGTGTTGCAGGCTCGAGGATTCACCGAGGAAGACTTTGCGCGGTCGCATCCGGGTGGCAGTCTTGGCCGACGTTTACTGCTGCGCGTGAGCGACATCATGCACACCGGCGAAGCGACGCCACTAGTCACGGTCGATGCCACCTTGTCTGAAACGCTATTGGAAATGACCAACAAAGGCCTCGGCATGGCTGGGGTATTAGAAACCGAGAATGGACCATTGATCGGTATTTACACCGACGGTGATCTGCGCCGAACTTTTGAGAAAAAACCCGATATTGAGAGCGCACTAGTCGCTGAATTTATGACTTCCAATCCGATTACCATCGGGGCCGAGAAGATTGCTAGCGAAGCGTTAAAAATAATGGAAGATAAAAAAATTAATGCCCTTATGGTAGTCGATCAAAAGCAGCAGGTTCAGGGCGCATTGAACATGCATGACCTATTGAGGGCTGGTGTTGTCTAAGTCGAATCAAATGAACCCTGAGCTTTGCACCAAAGCCCGCCAAGTGCGCCTACTAATCGTCGATATTGATGGCGTACTAACCGATGGTTGTCTACATTTTGATAATCAAGGGACCGAAACTAAGACCTTTAACTCGTTGGACGGCCAAGGCATTCGTATGCTGCTCGAAAGCGACATTGGGGTAGCCGTGATTACTGGCCGAGAATCGAAGATTGTCGAGCATCGGATGGCTGATCTCGGCGTCACTCGCGTCTACCAGGGCTTTCGTGATAAGCGACCTGCATTTGATCGTTTGCTGCTCGATAGTGGCTTGACCGCCGAACAGATGG
>CBDTWQ010000006.1:0-19771 GCA_965364115.1 uncultured Gammaproteobacteria bacterium
TGCTTGCGTTCGCTTTCAAGATCGCCCAACTTCACCTGTGCCTCGGCGAAGGATATGGCGGTTGAATTATATTCGAGCGCTAGCTTGGTGTTTTGTAGTTCGAGTTCTGTCAGTCGCTGGCGGTAACTCTCCGCCTCATTGGCCACGGTTCGATAGTTCTCCAGTTGAATCATATATTGCTGCCAACCAATCACCGTAGCAACTGCAAGCGCTATGCAGACGAGCAGCGTTGCGCCAATTTTTACTTGATACTGCGCGGTAGGTTTATCGGCCATATCGTCACCTTAACGAATCAAATTTTGTAAAAGGATGTACACACCTTGATCGGGTTCTGCGTTATATCATCCGATCGTTCGGAATCAGTTGCCCTGACCTCGACTCAGTTAATACCACAGTGTCGCTGGAAATCAAATATTAAAAACTATGGCGGAGAGCGGCTACGCAAACACAGTTGTTTATGCTTCTAGTTTGATTAGCCCACTGGCTGCCAAGTATTTAAGGATAATGCCAATATGTTGTTCCAGCAAATTACGCGGCACGGTTCTTTCGATAGGCGATGATTGTATCGACCAAATCACCCGTCTTGTTTTGGCATCATAAAGCTTGACCTCTAGCGCCAATTCACGAAATTTTCGATAGTAACTCGAATTGGCCTCCGCCAGCGCGGTCTCGTAATAGACAAGGTAGTCCTCGTCTGGATTTTTGATCGACGATGGCGAGGCTTGATTTGTTGCCTCAAGATTTAGTTCCGCTGGTGCTGAGGTCTCCGAATTTGATCTATTTGGGTCAGCGACGCCGATGAGTCTAGTCATCAGCACCGTGTCGAGTTGGCTAGAAATGATTGCTGATTCAAAATCTCGGCGCGATAAATTGAGGCTAATGGTGGCCTTTTGATAACTAGGTATTGGGTTGGTTTGGGTGTCAGCAAAGGCGGTGACGTAGAGGTCTTCCCAAACCCGGCGCTGGGTCGAACGAGAAATCGCGGCGACAATCAATAGATTGTTTATCTCGCCTGAGTATTGAGAGTTTTGCCACGGTATTAAGGGTTTGGGGGTGCTGTTCGCACAGGCAGTGAGCAGACAAATAACAAGTGCGAGAAAAATGGATTGGAATTGAGTGGCAGGTTTCATCAGGGCC
Organism: uncultured Gammaproteobacteria bacterium; assembly: GCA_965364115.1. Classification (GTDB taxonomy): domain Bacteria; phylum Pseudomonadota; class Gammaproteobacteria. The sequence continues at coordinate 1,138 of CBDTWQ010000006.1, forward strand.
CGGTAATGATAGCGGTTTGTAATAACCAAGTAGCCAAAAAAGTCAGCAATAAACGGAGCGTTTACGCTAGCTTTCAAGGCTAACATGCCCGCATCAGCAGAAGAAGCGGAGTATCATCAAAGTCATGTCTAGCCAAAACAATCATTCGATGCCAAAACTGGCTGACTTAGCTCGATATATTGCTGCTAATGCGGAAGAAAGTTTGCCGTTAGTGCATCTCGCCGAACGAGTGCATCTATCACCATCGCGTCTGCAGCGAGTTTTCAAGTCGATTTTTGGGGTGTCGCCGAAGAAATTTCAGCAATTAGCGCGCAGCCAAAAGTTTAAATCGCTGTTGCGTTCAGGCGCCGAAGTGACCGACGCCATTTTTGCGTCGGGTTATGGTTCAACCAGTCGAGTTTACGAGTCGAAAATCGATAGCATGGGAATGACGCCAAAAAAATATCGTGCGGGTGGCGAAGGAGAATTGATCACCTGGGCCTGTCGTCAGACTGTGTTAGGCCCGTTATTAATGGCTGCGACCGATCGAGGCGTTTGTTTTGCGCAATTCGGTGATGACTCAACAGTGCTTGAAAAGCAGTTGCAAGACGAGTTCCCGCAAGCTGAGTTAAAACCGTTTTCGGTTCAAGTATCACAACCTCTCGATCGATGGATCGATGCTTTTAATGCCTATATTGACAACCAACAGCCTCGTCCTGACTTGCCTTTAGATCTGCGCGGCACCGCTTTTCAGGTCAAGGTTTGGGAGTTTCTGCTGAGCCTTACGGAAGGTGATGTTATTAGTTATTCTAAAGTGGCCGAGGCAATCGACAAACCAAAAGCAGTGCGCGCGGCCGCCTCGGCTTGCGGCGCGAATAAAATCGCAGTGCTGGTGCCTTGTCACCGAATTTTGAGAGGTGATGGCGGCTTGGGCGGTTATCGCTGGGGCTTAGATCGCAAACGCGCATTGCTGGCATCGGAGCAATCCAAACGGTCGACCTAGTGGACGCTTGAGAGCACCCTGATCGTTGATCAGTCGGTCGTTTGAGCACTATACGAAGGGAATGAAACTGGCATAATCACAACCTATGCCAATCGAAATTTTAAATATCGTCGCGCCAGTCTTTCTGCTGATTGCGGCGGGCTATTCCGCGGTCAGAGTTAAACTAATCGCGGCCGAACCGATCGATCATTTAATGAAGTTCGCGATTCATTTTGCGATTCCGTGCCTGCTATTTCGCGCCACATCAACCCTGGATCTGGCTGCTGCATTCGATTGGCGGGTGTTGCTCTCTTATTACTTGCCAGCAATTGTTTGTTTCGGTCTCGCCTTTGTGATCGCTCGAAAAGTATTTAAACGACGCCCGGGTGAAGCGGTGGCGATCGGCTTTGCTGCGCTCTTCTCTAATCTAGTGATGCTGGGGCTGCCGATTTCTGAGCGAGCATGGGGTGTTGACAGCATGGCACCTAACTTCGCGCTGGTGTCGGTCAACGCGCCGATTTGCTATCTGATTGGGATCACCGCGATGGAATATTTCCGTGCCGATGGCCGCGGTGTGACTGAAACTGCACGCGTTGTGTTGCAAGCGATGTTTCGAAATAGTTTGATGATCGGAATTGGGCTCGGCTTTATCGTCAATTTGGCCTCAATTTCGTTGCCTGAATCTTTGCTGTCGGCGATTGAATTACTGTCGCGAGCCGCACTGCCAGTCGCTTTGTTCGCATTAGGAGGCGCACTGACTCGCTATACATTGGCTCGGTCACTGCCGGAAGCGAGCTGTATTTCGGCGATTTCATTATTGCTGCAGCCGCTTTTGACACTGATGGTCGCGCAACGCGTCGGTCTAGCACTACCCACCGCGCAATCGATTGTGTTGATGTCAGCGATGGCGCCGGGGCTGAACGCCTATCTATTTGCCAGCAGGTATCAGCGTGGGCTTGATGCGGCAGCGAGTACGGTATTGCTCTCAACCTTACTCTCGGTTATCACGATTAGCGCATGGCTGATTTGGCTTTAGATGCCAATGACTTCGAGAGATGCGGTTGGAAAAGCCCTTTTAGATGCGCTGTCTTTGCCAGCGTTTATTTTGCTTTTCACCATGATGGGTTATGGGTCACTGGCGCAAAGCGCGGGTTTTGAAGCAGAGATGGCTGCGCTCGGAACCCTGCTAATTTGGGGCTTGCCGGGCCAACTTGCGATGGTCGAAATGACCGCAACTGGGCAGAGTACGATTGCGATTATTTTTGCCTGCTCGCTGGCTAATGCACGTTTTTTACCGATGGTGGTGTCTTTTATTCCGGCGATGTCGCGGAGTCAGGCGCCAACTTTGCGGTTGATGCTCGACGCACAATTGCTGTCGATCAACTCTTGGGCGGTCTGTCTGCGTGAATTTCCCAATATTGACCCTCAGTTCCGTCACCTCTACTACCTGACTTTCGCTAGCTCGATTTTGTTGGCCGCGATAATCGGCACTTTGCTGGGTTACTACGGCGCCGTTCTTTTGCCAAGCGTAATCGTGCTTGGCTTGATCTTTGTCAGCCCACTGTTTTTCGCACTAGTGCTCTCAGCGGTCATTGGTCGAGCAGAAAGACTCTCGCTGTTGTTTGGCTGTTTGATTGTGCCGCTGATGCATAGCCTGTTGCCCGAGGTCGATTTGTTACTCACCGGAATGGTCGGTGGCAGCCTTGGGTTTTTCATCGCTAAGCGCTGGGGTAATCGAAATGTCGACTGAATCGCTTTGGATGATTCTGCTCGGTTGTGGCTTGGCCACTTTCATCTGGCGCGGTGGGGGAGTGCTGCTGGTGCGTCGGATTAATCCTGATGGCGCCTTTTTTCAATGGGTGACCTGTGTCTCCTATGCAATGGTCGCCGGCTTAATATTTCGAATGTTGTTAATGCCCCAAAGCGACCTCGCCAATGTGCCATTATGGATCCGCTGCACCGCTCTCGCTCTCGCTTTCTCCGCCTACTATCTCTGCAAACGCCGTCTTGTAGCTGGCGTCCTCACCGGCGGTATCAGTCTCTCGTTGCTGTTAGTCCTGAATTGATATTGGGACAGTATACCGATTAAACCCTTGATTTCTGGGCCCGCGATTTAATCGATATACTGTCCCAGGTCGCTTATGTTTTCGAGGATTAGATCTGGTTTGGACAGCTTGATATCGATTCCGTGATTGTATCCATAGGGCACACAAGCAACTGGAATATTGGCAGCGCGAGCGGCCAACACGTCATTGCTGGAGTCACCAATCATTAGGCATTGCTCGGGCTTCAAATTAAAGTGATCAACCGCGTAGAGTAACGGCATTGGGTCAGGTTTGATCCGCGCTGTGGTGTCGCCACTGACCACTAGCGAAAAATATTCTGATAGCTTTAGCTCGGTCAACATTTGAGTCGTAAAGTTCCCTGCTTTGTTGGTCACGCAGGCCAGCTGGAAATCTTTGGCAGCCAGGGTTTGTAAAGTTTCGATGACACCCGGATAAACTTCGCTACGGCGACAGGAATTGTCGGAATATAAATCTCGAAATGCCGCTAGACCTTTGGTGAGCAACGATTCTTCAGGTTCGGCACCCATCTCGCCAGTCAAAAACCGTTTGACGAACCGTTCGACACCGTTGCCGACCCAAGCAGTTGCCGCAGGTTCATTTCGCGGCGGCAGGCCGAGGCTTTTCATCATCGCATTGCCACACCAGACGATGTCGCCAATGCTGTCGACCAGCGTGCCGTCAAGATCAAACATCAATAGGCGTAAATCTCGAAAATTCATGTTCTTCATTGGATATGAGCTGGGACAGTATACCGATTAAACTTTTATAAAAGCTTAATAGGTATACTGTCCCACGTTTATCAGGCGATTGTTGGGTTTTTTTGTTTCTTGAAGAAGGCGCCGTAAACGCTGCCGCAGAGGGTGATCACGCCGGCAACCAACAACAGCAGAGCGATCGGGCGGTTGAGAAAACCACTCCATTCAAAGTGCAGCATTTGCATCGCTTGAGCAAATGTCTGCTCGCCGATCTTGCCTAGTATGAGACCGAGCACGATGCCGGCGACCGAATAGCCTGAGCGTCGCAGGAAGAATCCGATCACCCCCGCTAGAAACATCACGATCACGTCGATGGTCAAACCGCGCACCGCATAAGCGCCGACGGTGGCCAGTAATAGAATCATCGGAGCGAGAAATTGGAACGGAATGCGCAGTAAATTGATGATGGTTTTGGTTTCAAGAAAGCCGACAAACAAAATCGAGACGTTGGCAAAAAACATCGCTGCGAAAACCACCCAGACTAAATCAGCACTGTTGATGAACACGAGTGGACCAGGTTCCATGTCGTGCATTTGAAACACCCCGACCATCATCGCAGTGAGTGCGCCGCCAGGCAGGCCCAGTGCCAACAATGGAATCATAGCAGCGCCAGTGGCGGCGTTGTTTGCCGTCTCTGAAGAGATTACCCCTTCAAGCTTACCTTTGCCGAATTCTTCGGGCGTTTTCGACCAGCGAACGGCTTCGTTGTAGCCCATGAAAGCGGCGAGGGTTGCGCCGATGCCGGGCAAAATACCGCAGAAAAAGCCGATCACAATGGATCGCAGTACGGCGTATTTATGCGCGATTAACTCATTTAAGCTTGGGAAGTCGACGCTGATTTTAGGTGCTTTGAAAGAACCTTTCACCTTTTTTTCGGCTTGCACAAATATCTCTGAGACCGCAAAAAATCCGAGTATGGTGGGGATGAAATGAATCCCTGCGAGCAAATAGGGCATGTTGAAATCATAGCGTTCGATGCCGCCAACCGGATCCATCCCGACGACCGCCACCATCAGGCCGATTAAAATTGAAAGCCAGCCTTTCCAAAAGGTTTTGGCACCTACCGAGGCGGCTACTGCTAAACCAAAAAACACTAATGCAAAAACTTCAGGCGGACCAAATGCAGAAATCGCCCAGCCGGCAATGGGTGCTGTGGCGAGCATCATGATGATGGTTGAAACCACGCCGCCGATTGCCGAGCACATGACCGCTGCACCGACCGCTTTTCCGGCCTGACCCTTTTGGGTCATTGGGTAGCCATCGAAAGCGGTTGGGGCATTCTCGGGCGCTCCCGGAATGTTGAACAGAATGGCAGTAATGGCGCCGCCATAAACGCCGGTGCAATAAATCACTGAGAACAGCATGATGCCGTGCTCAGGCGATAAATGGGCGGTGAATGGCAGCAAAATTGCGGCTAAGGTCAGCATGCTGACGCCGGGAATAGCGCCGAACAACATGCCGCCAACGACACCACCGAAAAAGATCATTATTCCCATCGGGTCGCTGAATAAAGTGACGGTGCCTTGTAGAAAGTTGTCGAATGCGTCCACTTATAGTCCTACTGCAACAGCGTCACGATCGAAGTGCCGATGTCGTAAAATGGATGAATGTTGCCAGTTGGTAAACCGACATAGAGGATGCTCACGAAGAGCATCAATAATAGGCCCATAATTAGCGCCATCACAGCGACCATCGGTTTTGTGCGGCGCTCGCCGAACAAATACATCACCCCGATGATGAAGAACGGCGCCAGCGAATAGAAGCCCATATCTTCTAAAAGAGCGCCAAAAAATAGCGGTAGCGCGAGCATTGCGCCTACCGTATTTCGACGCATGTTGTAGGCGAAAATTCCGATCAGGATAGCTGCAATGACTATCTTGAGAAAATGGATGCCGATGCCTTCAATCGAAAACAAGGCGGCAACCCAATCAGGCACGCGAAGGTAGGCGAATGGGATGACCAGCAAGCCCAAGGTCGACATATACCAACCGAAATCGGCGTAGCGGGCCTCGCCTGACGCGTCTTCAGAGCCGTCATTGACCGCGGCACTGATCATCTTAGATGACGTTTGATCTCCGCGTTTCCATTGTTGGGCTAATTGTCCAATCGCGGCGATTGCGATCAGTAGGATGATGGTGCGGGGCCATGCGGTCGCACCGAATTTATAAATTTCGATGTTCTTGTCAAACTCGAACGAGTAGACGAACAGGAATAAGCAGAGGCCAAGCCACATTCCGGCTTCAACCAAATGGCCAGCTCGGAGGTTGCCCACGGTTCGGCTGACTAAGTATTACGCCCGGCGAACCGGGCGTAATTGGGTTTCAACTTGGGCATCAGATATGCAGTCCGGTCTATTTGATTTCTAGCCCCATCTCTTTGTAAACGTCGCGGTACTGCTGAATCGTCGACGCGATCAATTCTTTCGAGCCGGCAGTGTCACGAAAACTTTCGATTAAGGTCATGTATTTACTTTTATTGAACTTTTGGTAGCTATCTTGACAGTAAGCTTTCTGAAAAGCCCATTGCAACCACTTAACTCGATCTGCCGGCGCGCCCTTATGCGTGTAGAAACCGCGGTAGCGATAGAGTGGATCGAAGTCGAGACCTGCGTCGGTCAGGCTTGGTACTCTAGAAAAAGCAGCTGGACGCTCTTTCAGAATCGTCAAGATCGGCTTGAACATTCCGGCATCGAGGAACTTGCGAACATCGCCCGGCTGCTCGAACAAGGCGTCAACTTGACCACCTGCCAATGCACCATAGCGAGGTGCGCCTTTGTCAAAAGAAATTTGCTGAATTTTCATGCCGGTGGCATCGGTGATGAATTTCATGGTGACTCGCTCCATCGAGCCTTCTTTGGAAACGTTTGCAATCGTTGCCCGGCCGTTTCGAGACTTAACCCAAGCGACGAATGTTTTCCAATTGCTGAATCGAGTTTCGTTTTTGCGAATGTAAATTTGTGAGAAGGTGATTTGAGAGGTTACCAATGGAATCAAATCAGACGCTGGGTGAGGGCGGCCCGAATCGAGTGCGTGTGCACTAGCCGAATCGTCAATGTGCTCGAGAACAGAGTAGCCGTCAGCGGGCGTTGCCATGAAAGCGGTCATCCCAACGGTGCCAGAGCCCCCGGGTTTGTGATCGCGGTTGATTGAGACTTTGGTCAAATCGCTGACCGCTCGGGCCATTGCTTGAGACACCTGACCCGAACCACCTGCCGGTCCGTAAGGCACCACCATAGTCAGCGCGCGCGCTGGGAAACCGCTCGGCTTGGCTTGTGAAGCTGGCATGCCGTCGGTTGCACAAGCGGCATACGCAGTGGTTGCCGAAAACGCGGTCGTTGCTAATGCAATTGCGCCGCCTACTAATAGTTTTTTAACAATCATTGAAATCCTCCAGAAGACTATGGTTTTATTGCGATTCGATCGTCGTCGAATTCTGGCTAGGATGTTATACAAGCCCAGTCAAACTGTCTAGTTGGCCATTTTAGCGAGGTTTAATAGGCAGCCCGCCATAACATCGAGCTGCCGGATATCAGCAAAATGCCAACAATCAAGAGCTTAAAGCGCGCTTCACTGATCCGATCTTGCAGCCGGCGACCAAAGAATTGCCCCAACATCACGGGCAAAACCGCGCAGCAGGAGTAGATCAACAAACGCTCGTCGAGCAGGCCATAGAGGTAAAGTGTGATCGCCCAAGGTACGACTGCGCTGATATAAAGAAAGCTGATGGTGCTAACGAATTGTTGTTTACCAAGGCCAGGAATCGAAATTAAGTAGACGATTAGCATCGGCCCAAAAAAAGAGCTAATCCCACCGATCAGGCCGGAGGCGCCACCGAATACTATTCCGGCGGGTTTGATTGCGGGTGCGGCTAGGTGCAGTTTGTAATTGGAAACCTGCATCATGGCGAAGACGATGACCGCGATACCGACGATAATCAGCAAAGTTTGTTCGTCGACCACCGAGAGAATTTCGATGCCTAGCCAAGTGCCGGCCAAAATGGCGATGAAAGTGGGCCAGAATGTTTTGACCACGGCGACACTGCGATCGGCCTGAAAAAACTGCCAGAGATTCACCACTACTACCGGGATTGCCATAATCGCGATCGCCATTTGCGGCGGCAGCACCATCGCCATCATTGGCACGGTTAGCAGGGGTGTGCCGACGCCAAGCGCACCTTTAATAAAGCCCCCGCAAGCTAGCGCCAGAAAGCACCATGCAATAACCCAGAGTTCGTATTCGGCAAACAAGCGTCGACCTCGGTTAAAAAATTTGACGAATGGTAGCAGAAAATAACTTTGGCTTGACCCCAGCGCGAAACTTGCTGCCGGCGGGTTGGCACAACATTGTTTGAAGCGGTAAACTTGCCGACCCTTATTTTCGACAGGGCCAGTTCGATGGCAAATTCTTCACCGATTGCAGTTACCGATGCCAGTGATGCCGAATTAGATGCGGTTAGTCGCTTGCTGATTGCCGGGCGAGTGGCGATGACCGAGATTGCGGATGCCAATCAAGCACGAATTGACGAATTAGTGACTGCGGTGGCTTGGTCTTTATATAAACCTGACAACGCCCAACGACTGGCGGAGCAAGCAGTTGCCGATACTGGGGTTGGCAATGTTGCCGATAAAGTAATCAAAAATCAGCGTAAGACTTTTGGCACTTTGCGAGATTTGATGCGCGTTAAAACGGTAGGAATCCTAGATGATGACCCGGCTCGAGGACTGGTGCGCTACGCCAAACCCGTCGGAGTAGTGGCCGCAATCACGCCCTCAACCAACCCAGCGGCGACGCCTGTCAACAAAAGCATGATGGCGCTGAAAGGTGCGAATGCAATCGTCATCGCTCCATCACCTGTCGGTTGGCGCAGCACCAATGAAACCGTGCAGGTGATGCGAGCGGCTTTATTGAAAGTGGGCGCGCCGGAAAATCTGGTGCAAATTTTGCCGCAACCGGTTTCACGCAGCATGACTCGTCTGTTGATGGAACAGGCCGATTTGATCATTGCCACGGGTTCGCAGAATAATGTGCGCTCGGCTTATCGCAGCGGCACTCCGGCGATTGGGGTGGGCGCGGGCAACGTGCCGGTTATTATCGACTCAAGTGCCGACCTCAGCGACGCGGCCGAAAAAATATGTGCCTCGAAAACCTTTGATAACTCAACCTCTTGTTCTTCGGAAAATTCATTGGTGATTGTTGACGAGGTTTATGAAGCGGCTATTTCGGCGCTCGAAGCGGCGGGTGGCCATCGCTGTGACAACGCAGAGTCCGACTTAATTGAACGCCAACTTTGGGCCAACGGAAATCTCAATCGTGACTTGATCGCTCGCGATGCGACAGTATTCGCTTCGGCTGTTGGGTTGGCGGAACAAGCTCAAAAAGCGCGTTTCTTTATGGTTGAAACTGATTTCGACTCTGGGTCAAAGTTCACCGGAGAAAAATTGTCGCTGGTTCTGGCGGTTTATCGAGCACGCGATTTCGATCATGCGGTCGAATTGGTCACCGATATATTGGAGGTGCAAGGTAAAGGGCATTCCTGCGGGATTCACACTCAAGACAGGTCGCATGCGACCCGACTCGCCGAAGAGATCGACGTGGTTCGCGTTCTGGTGAATCAGGCGCACACATTTGGCAATGGCGGCAGTTTTAACAATGCGCTCAATTTCACCCTGAGCATGGGTTGTGGCACCTGGGGTGGCAACAGCATCAGTGAAAACTTGAACTATCGCCATTTCATTAATACCACTCATTTAGTCACCGCGGGCGAAGAAGACAAACCGTCGGAAGATCAATTGTTCGGTGCCTTTCTGGCTAAGTACGGTGAAGCTTGATGATGCAAACGGTTAGAGCCTGTATCGACACGCATGCCGAGACGTCGCCGGATAAAACTTTCCTGATTGCACCCGAGACAGGCCGGCAATTGAGTTTCGCTGAGTTGAAAACGGCGGTTGATGATCTCGGTGGTCACTTGAATCGTTTAGGTTTGGGGCAAGGCGCTAAGATCGCTTTCTTAGCTAATAATGGTCTTTGGACTGCCCGGTTATTGCTCGGTGTGATGGCCAATAATCGCGTGATCGTGCCGCTCAATGCGGTCGCCGGAAACCTGCAACTGGTGCATGTTCTATCGCATTCGGATGCCGAAGTGGTTTTCGTCGCGGCCGAGTATCGTGAAAAACTTGAAACTATTATGTTGCAGATAGAGCGTCCGATTGCGGTGATTGAGCTGGATGATGTGGATGGACCTGCCTGGCCAAAATCAATTCAGTCAGAATCGGCCCCGACAGAATCGACTCAGTCAGAATCAACCTCAGTCAGCGACAGCGCTAGGTTGCCGACACCGTCTGACACTGCCTTGCTGCTATACACCTCCGGCTCTACCGGTCTGCCCAAGGGCGCTGTTATCAGCCATCAAGCGGTGGTTAATGGCGGGCGCAATGTCACCGAAGCGCATCAACTAAAACCAACCGATCGAGCGTTATGCGTACTGCCGGTGTATCACATTAATGGCGCCATGGTGACCGTATCCGCGCCGCTTTATAGCGGCAGCAGTGTGGTCATGCCGGCGCGTTTCAGCGCAAAGGAATACTGGAATCTAGTTGCTGAATATGGCTGCAGCTGGAGCAGCATCGTTCCTACGATTATTAAATATCTGCTCGACCGGGTTGATCAAGAGGCTTATCAATTTGGCAGCGATGATCGGCTCGCGCAGTTTCGTTTTGCCCGCTCGGCCTCGGCTCCTTTGCCAAAAGCAACCCTTGCCGAGTGGGAGCAGACTTTCAAACTGCCGATGATTGAGACGCTAGGATTAACCGAGACCGCAGGAACCGTTGCGAGCAACCCGCTGCCGCCTTTGGTATGCAAACCGGGTTCAGTGGGGCTACCCTTTGGAAATGAAATTAAGATTGTAAAAGACGGTCGAGAATGTGCTCCGGGTGAAGTGGGAGAGCTCTTTATTCGCGGCGATAACTTACTCGATTTTTATTATAAGAACCCGCAAGCTACCTCAGACTCGCTGCAGGGTGGTTGGTTTTTGAGCGGAGATTTAGGGCATAAAGATGACCAAGGCTACATCTTCTTAACCGGTCGTTCGAAGGAACTGATTATTCGCGGTGGGGAGAATATTGCGCCGCGCGAAATAGACGACGTGCTCTATTGCCACGAAGCGATTCTAGAGGCCGCTGCGGTCGGGGTCGACGATGAAAACTATGGTCAGGAAGTGGTTGCTTGTGTGGTGGTGCGCGATGGATATGAATGCAGCGAAGCTGAACTGAAAGCCCTATGCGAGGAAAATGTAGGCAGTTACAAGGCACCCAAGGTGATTTATTTTCTCGATGACCTGCCGAAAGGCCCATCCGGAAAAATATTGCGATTGAAGCTGCCGGAGTTGATCGCTGATCTCAATCAGAACTAACCGATCCGCATCGGTTGGCTGCGCGCTGGGTTGCCTTAGACGGAATAAACCGTGGCCCAGGTTTAAATTACTTCAGGTCTTTCGATGTTGAAAGTTATTCGAATGGGTCTTTTTCAGAATCGGCGGCGTTAAATATGGCGTCAGTGTAACGTCTGCCTGCGATCGTTTCTTGATTGATCAATTGATCCAATTCTTCGACCACATCGGCCTCCAGTCGGATATCTCCAGCGGCCGCATTTTCGATCATCCAGTTCATATGTTTGGTGCCAGGAATAGTGATTAGGTTGGGGTCACGCGCCAACAACCAAGCCAGGGCTAGTTGCGCCATGGTGCAGTTGTGCTGTTCTGCGATTTTGCCAAATGGTTCGAGCAACTGACTGTTCTTGGCGAAGTTCTCTGGCTCAAATCTAGGCCGAGCGATGGTGGCGCGAATATCTTCGTCGATAACGCCGTTGACGTCCGGGCTTTTGCCGGTTAGGAATTGACGGCCTAAAGGTGAAAATGCGACGAACGCAATGTTTAGCTCCTCACAGGTTGCTAGCATTTGACGTTCTGGGGTTCGACTCCAGAGTGAGTATTCCGATTGAACCGCGGTGATTGGATGTTCGGCATGCGCGCGCCGCAAGCTGGCTGAACTGGTTTCGGACACGCCAATGGTTTGAATTTTGCCTTGTTCACACAGCCGCGACAACGCACCGATGCTCTCTTCGATAGGCACCGCAGGGTCGATTCGATGCAGATAGTAAAGATCGATGACGTCAGTATTAAGCCGCTTAAGGCTGTCCTCACACGTTTGAATCAACACCTCGGGTCGACCGTTGGATTCAGTCGCGCCAGATTCCCGCGAGCGAAAGATGCCGCACTTGCTGGCGAGCACGTATTCGTGGCGACGGTCTGCTAGATAACGGCCTATTAACCGCTCGTTGTGGCCCATCCCATACATCGCGGCCGTGTCGAGAAAGTCGTAGCCGTGATCGAGGGCGGCATTGAGCAATTTGCCGGATAAGTCGTCTGGCTGCCGCGGGCCGTAACCCATCGAAAGGTTCATGCAACCCAAACCGACAGCAGAGACTTCGAACGGGCCTATTTTTCGTTTGGGCGTCAATGTGTTGGGCATCAATCTGCTGATGAAAAGGATACCTCGCATGGTATCAAAATCTGACACTTATCGAGGACTATTCAACCCGCATCAGTTAGTCGCTCGAATATTCCCTCCAAACCTGCAATGGTCTAGTTCAAAAAGCGGCGGTCAATGTTGGGCGAAGTAATTCTCGAGAAATGTTTCAAAAGAAACCTCGTCATTGGCCTCGATTGCTTGTTGTCGCAGGATCGATTCTTGCGCCGAAGTCTCAAACGCTTTAAGTTTTTCCGGGCTCAAAGGACGATTAGCAAAAAATTCTTGGTGCTGCTTCGACATTCGCAATGCGAAATGATAAAACTCTTCCTGATTGGCCGCCATGTCAGCCAGCACTCGGGCAGAGGGGGTCAAATCGGGCTCGGCTATTTTGTCGCGTTGTTGCTGCAGTGCGGCGCAGTAGATTGGGTTTTCGCCTTCTTGATCGAGTAATTCGCAACCGGCCGACATCGCATCGAGAATTTCGTGCGCCCAGTCCGACAATGGGACCTCTTTGCCGCCAAGCCGTAACTTCAATTTCGGTTCGCGGCCGCGTTCGGCAACTAGGTTAATATTATGTTTGATCTCGATCATCTCAGCGTCGGTCAGTTCTGGGCTTGGCGCTAACAAACTGTAAAGTAGAAACGACTCCAGAAACCGCATTTGTTCTTCGTTGATGCCGAGCGGTTCGTAGACATTGATGTCAAGTGAGCGCAATTCGAGGTAAGCAACGCCGCGCCGAGCGAGCGCAAGCGTTGGCATTTCCTCACCTTGAAGAATCTGTTTGGGCCGGACACTGGAGTAATGCTCGTTCTCAATTTGAAGAATATTCGCGCTCAGCTGCTGCCATTCGTTATTCACGTTAAGGCCAATTTTTTGATACTCGGGGTAGGGCGTCGAAATGGCATAGGTCAGTCCGTCGATGTAACTTTGCAAACTATTGTAGTTAGCGATGATGCCGGCTTCACCTTCCTTACTGTTTTGGTAGCCTATGTCGCTGACCCTCAATGAAGTGGCGTAGGGTCCGTAGTAAGAAAATTCCTGCCATTTCTTTAGTGATGTTTGAGATGACCCCAGGAACGAAGCGCAAATAGCGGGTGATGCACCAAATAAATAAGGTACTAGCCAACCCACGCGTAATAGATTGCGCACCATGCCCATGTATGAATCTGAGATAAATTCGTCCAAAGGTCGCTGGTCTTTAAGCGTCGCCTGATACCACTGCCAAAACTCAGTTGGATAGGAGTAATTGAAGTGCACCCCAGCAATCGTCTGCATCATGCGACCATAGCGATGGCCTAAACCTCGGCGGTAAGCGGTTTTCATTTTGCCTGCGTTGGAGTGGCCATATTTGGCGATACGAATGCTGGAGTCGCCATCGACCACGCAGGGCATGCTGGTGGCCCAAAGAATCTCGTCGTCTAGTTGGCTGTAAACATAGCGGTGGGTGTCGTCGAGAAACTCAAGCGTCTTGGCGAAACGGTCGAAAGGCGGCGTCACCAGTTCTAACAAGGCCTCGGAATAGTCGGTGGTGATATGCGGATGGGTCAAAGCTGAACCTAGCCGGATCGGGTGCCGGGTCTGCGTAATGCCGCCCTCTTTGGCGACGCGCAGGCTTTCTTTTTCTAGGCCGACTTTCCGGTTTCGCAATTTTTCTCTGATATCACCTGACATCAGCGCGGCGACGCGGCGTTCAATTTCGGAGTTCAAACGGGTTTCCTGATTAGCTGGGTTAGCAAGTTTGCATCACTCGACGAATAAAGTGAAATTGATTGCGCCATATCGAGTGTTTTCACCCTGGCCGGCAAATTCCCGACTACGACTCATTTGACTGAAAGATAATCGAAATTTTTCGAAGTGAAAAGCTACGCCGAGTTGCAGATCGGCAACCCAGGTTTCTTTTTCGACGCTGTGACTGTCAACGTTCGTGTTGCCATCGAGAAAAATATTCCGCCCCATCGCTCTGACTTCCAGGCCGGCAAACAGATACCAATTCATTTGTCGATTAGCGTTAAAAATTGGTAAGCCAGGAAACCCCGGACTGATCGTTGGCGGCCCGATATCATCTTTCAAGTGAGTTCCCCAGCGGGTCATGAAACCCAGCGAGCCATAGCTATAGACGTTGCCCAGGGTCACGCCCGAATGTATCGTGATTTCACGTTGTCTTGCCTCGTCAATGTCGAAAATTCGTCGCCACCGATGCAAGTAAGTGAGACCGATGCCCAATTCATTTGAAAGCTGATGTTCCCAGCCCTTGGGGTCGGGGGAGCCGACAACGTTATGCACCCAGCGCTGCGACTCTTCGGCGAAGGATGCCGGACCGACCACACCCAACGTGAGAATGAATCCATTGAGCTTTTCGCGATCGCCCAGATCTTGATAACGATGACCGATGATTGATTCGACATACAGCCAACCGGCATAAGGACGGTCGTTGATTTGCAGTAGCGACTCTTCGATGTCTTCGGGGGTGAATATTTGTTGCCCAAGGTTGAAGCCAAAGAAGCCTTGATCGCTTTTGTGATAGAACGGAATTCGGTCAGTAATCGAATCAAGATAGCTCGGGGGTGGTCGAGGTGAGACGTAACTGAACTGCAAGCCATTGGTGTAGAAGCGATCATCGCGGCTGCCCCACATATCGTTCTCAAGCTGAAGGCTCCAAAATCCTGAGTCGCCGACTTCTGCGGCAGCGAAGTTTGATCCTAGGCATAGCGCGATCAGTAACGCCAATTTCGACAATGATTTGAGAATGGCCTGTGGGGTGATCATCGAGCTGTTAGATAGCAGAGCGGAGGATGGCTGTCTAGCTGAAACTCGAATTGGTCGATACGCGCCGTGGTCAAAACTGATTAGTAACGTATCGCCCACTGCACCAAAGATCGATTCCAGTTGAACTCGACGAACTGTTGGCACGCTCGTTCATACCAAAGCAAGCTCGAATGAAGACATTTCGGCCATTGCTGTCGATTGCGGATAAACACGCTGGTTTCCGAGAGGGGCAGAAAGGTTTCGAGTATTTCAGTGGAGGCCAGTTGGTCGATATAGTCAGTGGGCACAATTTCCATTTGCTGATAAGCATTCAGGATGAAGTCTAAATACTCTCGGGTTGGTTTTAAGCCAGAGACGATGCGAGTGGTGCGGTAGAAGTAAAATTCGAAGTCAGCAGTTTTATCGACTATTTTTTCATGTATTTTAAGGAAAGGTTCGCCTTCGAAATAATCCATTCGCCGAGCATCGCTTTGCAGAATTTGATAAACCTTGCCATAGACTACTTGTCCTTCGGCGGCATCGGCTGAGGCATAGCCATGCTGGTGATGAAACCCGGGCTGGGAGAACTGCAACACCGCGTTTTGCAATGCATGATCAAATGCATCGAAGATTTTAATTTTTCGCTGTTGAAGTACGCTGTCGGCCAGATTGGCGCCGAAGGTGAAATAATAGACTTTTCGTTGGTATTGCGGCCTCAGAAGCCGCATCAAATGTGCCCATTCAAAGCCGAGTTTCCACAAAATTGCTTTTAACAAAAAAGACCCCTGTCTTTAGATTGCCGATCGAAATCGGCGCATGGCTTGAACCTTGACCCTGTCCTGATCGCGCTCTGATCTCGGATTGAGCCAAGCCAGTGATTGTCAGCGATTTAAGTTGTCTTTTTATTCAAACACGAATAACTTCGCCGATCTATGCCTTGATCGTTATTGGAGCTAACATTTTGAGCCAAAAATATTTTTTCTCGATGGATGATTTATCGCAAGGCATCGCGCGCCAACTAGCTGCTGGGATCAGCACCCGGGTTTTTCCAGGTGATCAAGCGATGTTGTCTATAGTGACATGTGAACCTAACGCGGAAGGCCTGATTCATTCGCATCCGCAGGAACAGTGGGGCGTTTGTCTCGCCGGCAGCGGAGTTCGAATGCAGGCAGGTGAGGAAGTGCGGTTTAAACAAGGTGATTTTTGGTGCACCCCTGGCGGGGTTGACCATGGTCTTCATGCTGGTGCAAAGGGCGCTAAGTTGCTCGACGTTTTTGCGCCACCTCGGGATGAGTATCGAAGCGCGGGCAGCGGTTTTGCGAGTGAGAGTGCAAAACCAAAAGCTGGCTGCCTGTTTTGTCATCCGAAGCTGCAAGAAGTGCTAGATGAAAATGAGCTGTGCTTAACCCTGATTGACAATCACCCTGTGTCTGCAGGGCACTGTCTGATTGTGCCCAAGCGGCATGCTGATGATATTTTCGAAATGACGCCAGCTGAAGCCGCGGCAGCGCATCAGCTTTTGCTGCGCGCGCGCCAACGATTGCAGAATGAAGATCCCAGCATCAGTGGTTTCAACAGTGGCTTAAATTCGGGCAAAAGTGCGGGGCAGTCAGTTTTTCATGCGCATATGCATGTGATCCCTCGGCGGGATGGAGATCACGAAAATCCACGTGGCGGGGTGCGCCATGTTTTTCCGAACAAGGCACGCTACTGAAACCAATCAGACTGCTACTTTCGCAATTTAGTATATCGCGTGGTTGGGAAAAATATCGGCCAAAAAAAACCCGATATATGCACCGGGTTAAGCCGTTCTTACTAGAGGTAAAGTCTGTACAGCATACTGTCTTCAAAATTGAATCGTAGCGATTTAGTTCACAACAGAAATCCCCAATTGTTTACAGATGGAATCTCTGCGTTGTAGTTGGAGCTGGAATGGTCGTGCCACTATGAGTTAACTCACGCGATGAGCTGTGGCATGAAAAAAGTCGCCAAACTTAAAACCAGGAAGAACCCGGCCATATCCGTCACTGTGGTCAGCAAAGGCCCGGCGGCCACGGCGGGATCGACCCCCAAACCTTTCAATATAAGCGGCACTGTGCCGCCAATAGAAACCGCAAGCACTGTGTTTACGGCTAGCGCCAAGCCAATTACCAGACCCAGATAAGCGTTATCTTTCCAGACCCAGGCAACAATGCCGATTAAAATGCCGAGCACAATGCCATTGATGATGCCGACACCCAGTTCTTTGCGCAAAACATGGAAAAGGTCAATTGGACGGGTTAAACCGAGCGATAATTCGCGCATGCTGACGCCGACTGCCTGATTGCCGGAGCAGCCACTCATATCTGACACCATCGGTAAGAACACTGCGATCGCGATCACTGCGGTCAGTGTCTCTTCATAGGCTGAGATGACGCTGGCGGCAATGATATTGAGAACAATGTTAGACGATAGCCAGGCTAACCTTCGGCGCGAGCGCAATGCGGTTGGCATCGAGCGCAACTCATCGCCGACCTGCTGACGCGAAAGGCTCTCGTGTTCGGCGCGTTCGAGCTCAGCTTCTGCGTGTTCGACTCTGGATACCACGCCAAGCAGGATGCCCTGTGGGTCAACCACCGGAATGCCGAGGAACGGATTGTCGTCAAATATCTTAGCTAGTTCGTCTTGACTGGTTTCAGCTTGCACCGACAGGGGTGGGTGCAAGATATTGATTAACTGCACTGAGCGTTTGCTGCGTAACATGTCACGCAAAGAGACCACGCCGATCAAGCGACCGCTGGCGTCTATAATATACGGATGTTGACCGCGATGCCGTTCGAACTCCTCGTCGCCAGAGATTAATCTTTTTAGAACAGATCCGACGGTGTCGGTGTCGGCAAAAGAGAACACTTCGAGTTCCATCAAACCGCCAGCCGTATCCGGCTCATATTGCGACAACACCCTGAGCTTGTCGGCATTTTTGCTATCCATCGCTGCGAGGATCGCTTCCGAGTCCTGATCGTCGAGCTCTTGTACGATGTCGGCCTGGGTGCCGGTATGCAGTTCTTCAATAATGTTGGCCGCAACGTCGCTTTCGAGGTCTTTGATTAGTGAAGCGGCAAGTTCGAGAGGGGCTTCCTCAATCAGTCCGGCTGCGGCTTCTGGTTCGAGCATTGATATGAGGCGATCGCGATTCTCGCTGCTCATCATCGAAACCTGTCGCAGCGATTCCTGATGCGGCAAACTGTCGAGAATTTCCGATAATTGCTGCCGGTCGGAAGCCTCCAATGCTTCCCGCAACTGAATTTCGGCTAAATTGAATTTGATTTCATTGTCTGGATCTAGCTGATCGGTCATGATGTTGGAGTCCCTTAGCGTTCAAGGTTTTGGCTCGAAATAGAGGAGCCGGGTGGGTTTGACCTGTCGCTAGGGTGTGAACCGTCGCAGGCCTAGAGTGAATGTTAACTCAATCCATAAGCGAATACCTTGCTTATGGCAGACTCGGCTCGGCGACTAAAAAAAGTCTTGCAGGCAATAGGCCGTGAGTTTAACTAGCCTATGGCCAAGAGTAAGGTATTGGTTGATTGCGAATCGGTGGCTCTCG
>CBDTWQ010000007.1:0-19501 GCA_965364115.1 uncultured Gammaproteobacteria bacterium
TTAAATGATCAAGGGTGAATGTTTTTGTGGTGCGGTCAAATACCAGATAGATAGCACCTTGACTAATGCCAGGTCGTGCCATTGCTCGCGTTGTCGAAAGGTGTTTGGTGGTGCATCTTCTGCTTTTGCTGAAATCTCGGATTCAAGCAAATTCCAATGGGTCGTAGGCGAATCTAATGTAAAACAATACTCATCCGAGAAAGGCTGGGGAATTGGCTTTTGCAGCACCTGTGGTTCTGCTTTGTGTGGCCTATATCAAGGAGATGTTATGGGCATCACTTTAGGGACTGTTAATGGTGATCCAGAAATTGAAATTGAACGACATATTTTTGTCGGATCAAAAGCACCCTGGGATCATATAGGCGGTTCTGCAGAACAGTTTGAAAAAGAGTTCAATGACGCATAACGCCCGCATGCAATCGGACGCGACTGCGCTGCCCCATTAATGCGGGCATTATAAGGCATAGGAGAATCAAATGATTTTAGAGGTCGCAATACTAGATGTTAAACCAGAGCAAGAGATTGACTTTGAACTGTCATTCGAGATAGCGCAGCGAATAATTTCCAGCATGAATGGATATATTTCACATCAGCTACAAAGATGCGTAGAGAATCCCAGTCGATATATTTTAATGGTTAATTGGCAATCACTAGAGGATCACACAAAGGGATTTCGAGAATCGAACGAATACCAGGAATGGCGCGCAATGTTGCATCATTTTTACGAGCCCATGCCAACAGTGGAGCACTACGAGTCAGTATTTGAAAATGTCTAAGAACAAAAATATGCAGATGGACTTGGCTAAGGCTATACCGCTAGTTTCGACCCTTAGGCGGCAGTCAATAAACGACCCTGCCCGTTGCATACTCGTAGGACTTTTTAATAACTGACTTGAGCACTTCCAATTCGGTTTCATCACGAGGTGCATAAACAATCACCTCCTTCACGCCATGACTATGATAAAGCGGATGGCGTTTACCCCAGTTTTTGCGAATAACCTCATCTTCTACATCATTTGCAACGACCGCATGAATACTCCCATCAAGGTGCATATGACAAAATTCACGGCTGCCGGGTGGTGGCATGAAAGCATCATCGTGCGCAGCCGTTACTTTGGGGTCTAGCCACATAGCTCGTGAAGTTGGCACAGATATGCGGGTGTCTTCTTCAGTGACATCGTCGAAGTTTGAGAAAGCCCAGATCCATAGCTTCTCGCGAATGTCATCGGGGCTTAGATCCGAAAACTGTAGCTGTGGAATGGTTTCCCCAACTTGTGGCGCTCCACCAGACCGTTGCTCAAGGGTAAATTGACTCATTACTAATACTCCTCTGATTAGAAATTTCCAAAGTTATTGAAAATCAGTTACATCAAGTATCTGACCTGATTGATCGGTTCCTAGGGCTGCTACATAGGCCTTAGCGGTATCAGCGGCAGAGAGCCCCTGTGCACTATCCATGCCCATCATTTCCATGGTTTCCTTGACGAATATCGGGCTTACGACATTGACCCGGATTTTTGTTCCCAATTCTAGCGAGGCGGCTTTAACAAAAGACTCGAGACCACCATTGACCATGCTTACGGCTGCACTGCCTGGAATGGGATTGTGCGCAAGCATGCCACTGGTTAGCGTAATGCTTCCGCCCTCGGAAACCTGGGCGGCACCAAGGCGAACCAAGTTCACCTGCCCCATCAGCTTGTTGTTGAGCGCAAGTTCGAAGTCTGCGTCACCTAGTTCTTCCAGTGCTGCAAAACCGGCAACACCCGCTGTACAAATAATCGCATCTACCTCGCCTACTTGTTGCATCATGGTGCCAATAGAGTCCTTAGAACCCAAATCCACGGTAACATCGCCATCTGTAAAACCAGCAGAAACTATATCGTGATTGCTTTGCTGCAGGGCTTTCACAACCTCTTTGCCTATGGTTCCTGTTGCGCCAATAACTAAAATTTTCATGATTGCTCTCCGGAACTGTGATCGATTTGAACGTTAGTCGTATTCTAGATAGTTTTGCCTAATAGAGTAATGATCATTAGAATGACTAACTGTTCTGTTTTTCGGGATAATCATTGGATAAGCAAGGTATCTTCAAAACAGTGCTCGAGGTGGCGCGTCTGGGTAGTTTCAGTGGCGCGGCCGATAAGCTGGATCTGTCGACTTCGAGTGTGAGTCGCCAGGTTAACGAATTTGAACAATGGCTCGGTGCGCCTGTTTTCCAGCGAACCACCCGGCAGGTTAGCTTGACGAGTGCCGGGGAATTTTTTATCGATCGATTACAAGCAATTACTCTCGATATCGATTCGTTGCAGGAAGAAGCCGGGACACTGGTGGAATCAGTTCGGGGCCGATTGCGGATAACCAGCGCCCTGTATTACACCCGCCGTCGCATAACACCCTATCTAAAAGGATTTCTCGAACGCTACCCTGAGTTAAACGTCGAATTTGTATTATCGGACGCTACAACAGACATTGTCGCTGAAGGAATTGATCTTGCGATACGAATCGGTCAGCTGCCAGACAGTTCTCTGGTAGCGAGAAAAATCGATAATGTGAGGTTGATTCTGACGGCTTCACCCGATTTTTTAAAACGCTATGGGAAACCGACAAAACCGACTGATTTGACAGAAATGCGGTGTCTGGTCGACACTGTGCCGGCGTATGGAAAGCACTGGTTTGTTGGTAAAAAAATAAGAGTCAACTCAGTTATTGAGGCCAACAATGGAGAAATGATCCGCGACTTGTCATTACAAGGATTAGGAATTTCCTTTCTACCTGATTTCTTTGTTGACGATGATCTGAAATCAGGAAAATTAGTGCAGGTTCTAGCCGAGTTTGAACCCGATGAAGTTGGTGTGTATGCCGTGTTTCCCCCTCGGCGCCAAATCAGCCCAAACGCGCGGGCATTTATCGACTGGTTTTTATCAAAACAGTAATCAAGGAATTAAGTGGATTATTCAATGTTTAACGGTCCTTTATTATGGACGACAGCGCCTGCCTAGCAAATAACGAATAAGGATCAGTCACGCATGCCGCGATGATTCTTATTCGTTATGAACATCCTTCTGTTTTGTGCATGCTTATCCGCAGTCAGCAGAGGCGAGTTCTATTTAGTCCGACCAAAAACTAAATTGGGGAAATGATGGAACGGAGCGGTTATAATCACACGCAGTCGGATCGAAATATATCCGACGCAATTTTGTGGCTGCTGATTTGGGCGTAATATTTTTATGGAATATATTTAGTGAAAGAAAAATTGTTTATTTTAATTTGCATCGCATTAGCTTTATTCACAAGTGGATGTACCGCTAAGCAATTTGCTCAAGCAATATATGATAGTGCTAAATCTGACGAATGTATGAAAACACAGGGAAAAGCATTGTGTGATCATAATGATGAATAAATGAGCACGAATACTTCAACATTAATTTTTCAATATAGACAGTATGTACAGGCATGGGCTGGGATATCATGAATTTGCTGCACGAAAACAATCTGATAAGTAGCCCAGTAGGAAAGCAAAAATCAGTGGCAATTTCGGAAGAAGCACAGGAATTTTAAATATGCGATCGGAATCGAATTTATCTCAGGAAGCCATTTTCGAAGTTATCGAAAATCAAATAAGAGATAGCGATCCTCCGATCACAAAAGAAACCTATAGTCGCTTAGAACATGAAGGCCACTCACATGACGAGATAATGAAGTTGATTGGATGTGCGATGATAACGGAAATTTCCGAGATCATGAATAGTGGGCAAACGTTTGATCAAGAGCGATACACAAACAATCTGAATAATCTTCCGGACTTGCCTTGGGAAGATGACTGATGCAAAAATATAACGACCAAATGTTCGCGGATCATCGGGCCGCCTATTAAACAGCCGAAATGTGCGGAGGCTAAAATGGATCTACTCATTGCATCAGCAGTAATAAATATTTCATGCGTTATTTTGTGTCATCAAATTGCAAAGCGTCGGGGTGCTAAACCTGTTTTCTGGGGCGTAATGGGCGCGCTGTTTGGCCCTTTCGCCATTCCGTTTGTATTCTTTGCAAAACAACAAGCGTAGTAAAGCTGCGCAGCATGGATCTGAACAGACTACAGATCACCAAGGATTCAGTCGGATTACGAAAAGCTACGCATTTTCGTGATCCCTGATTTGGGCGTTATAGGGCTGAGGAGAAGCGATTGATATTGGAAGTAGTCACGTGGAATATAAAGTCAAATATGAAAGGTAAACTTGAATCGGCAGAAAAAGCGGTTAGCGGGCAGTAAGCTCATCACATTTTTTTCCAGCAAGAGATGACACTATACTAAGCTACAGCCAGCAAGCCTAGACTGGCGATGCCAGATTTATGGGTTAAAGAGAACTGGTAATATACAAACAATAATTGGCTAGGCGTTTGGAGCCAGCTAATCGATTATCAGCAGGGAGCCTCACCGTCCTATGGGGTTGCTGCCGACTTAAATGAAGCTGGCACCTTTTTAATCGGTGAAGGCAGGCGTTAAGCGTATTGACCTAAGCTTAACTTTTTCGTCAATGTTAGAAAATTTATGGTGTACTTAAAGTATGAAATTATTAATTCGCAACCTAGCTCGCGACACGGCCGAAGAGGAATTAGAAACACTCTTTGCTGAGTATGGCGCGGTACAATCGTGCAACTTGGTTTTGGATAAAGCCACCTCTAAGTCCAAGGGCTTCGCGTTTGTGGAAATGCCAAAATCAGGGGAGGCATTAGCCGCGATGAAAAACTTGAATGGTAAAGATCTTGACGGTAACAAAATTCGGGTTAAAAAAGCCGAAGAAAAAAAGGAATGACGTGGTGAAGCCGTTCAAATATTTAGCAAGTGTTGGGTATATTTAAATATGGGTTATAAGCAGTCAAACAATCCATTGCACGGCATAACGCTTGAGAAAGTGGTGATCAAATTACAGGCGCATTACGGCTGGGATGAATTGGCTCAAAGGATTAATTTAAACTGTTTCAAAATTGATCCATCCGTTAAGTCTTCTTTGAAACTTTTACGCAAAACCCCCTGGGCTAGAGACGAGGTTGAAAGTTTGTATCTAGCCACATTTAAAAATGCGTCTGCCGGGGATGATTTGAAAAAGTAGAGAAAGCAAGGAGTGCGATTTTTGTGCTGCTCGCAACCGCTCGAACCTAGTGCAAGAACAAGCCGATTTCTTTTTTGGTGTGATAATGGCATTGGCTTTTAAGAACGGCAGCCCATGTGGTGGTGCGCTGCCTGCGCTCTCAATTTTGGCGCTTAACGCAACTTCACTTTTCTAAAATAAAACCCGCTATTTATCGAGACTAGTTAGATGGAAAAATTGATTGATCTTAGTCATACAATTGAAGACGGAATCATTACCTACAAGGGGCTTCCGGCGCCAATAATTTGCGACTACTTGAGTCGGCAAGAATCAAAAAATGTTTATGCGGAAGGAACGACATTTCAAATAGGAAAAATCGAAATGTGCTCGAATACGGGGACCTACATTGATTCCCCTTTTCATCGCTATGAAGATGGAAAAGACCTTTCTCAACTAGACTTAGAATCGGTAGCTAGCCTTCAAGGGCTGAAGATCGAAGTTAAGGCGGGAGTCACGGTCATCGATAAAGATGCATTCGTTGATGCTGATGTTTATGGAAAAGCGGTTCTGGTTCAAACTGACTGGTCCAAACATTGGAATACTGATCAATATTTTGAGGGTCATCCATTTCTCACCGCAGCAGCGGCAGAATATTTGAAAGAAAACGAAGTGAAACTGGTTGGCATTGATTCGTTAAATATTGACGATACCAGTGGTGGGGAGCGTCCTGTCCATTCAACCCTTTTAGGCGCCGAAATACTCATTGTTGAACATATGTGTAATTTGAATAGCGTGCCGGCCAGCGGGTTCACCTTTTATGCGGTCCCGGTCAAAGTTAAAGGTTTCGGAACCTTTCCTGTCCGGGCGTTTGTGGAAATAGAAACATAGCGCCTAGATGTTGGCTGGTCAGCAAGTCCCTGCCCGCTCTGTAGGCCAGTGGTTTGAGTTTCATGTGAATCGACGGGCACTAGATGACTATCGAATTGATCACGCGAGCAGCTCTGCGGCAGGCCGAGCGGCAACAGAATTTCGCTAGTTTTGGCGTTAACTCGCGGATCAGGTAGAATCTACGCCCTTTTTAAATTTCCCGGACTAGCCCTGTCTAGATTGAATGATGAGTGAGCAACAATGTTTTGATGTGATTGTGGTCGGCGGCGGGCATGCCGGCACCGAGGCTGCGCTTGCGGCTGCGCGCATGGGCGTTAAGACTTTATTGCTCACCCACAATATCGACACGCTCGGGCAAATGTCATGCAACCCGGCGATTGGCGGCATTGGTAAAGGCCACCTGGTTAAGGAAATCGATGCTTTAGGCGGCGAAATGGCGCTGGCGGCGGACAAAGCCGGAATTCAATTTCGGACACTCAATCGGCGCAAAGGGCCGGCGGTGCGGGCAACACGCGCCCAGGCTGATCGTCAACTCTACCGCACGGCGATCCGAGAGAAGCTAGAGAATCAGCCAGGACTGTCGATCTTCCAACAGCCAGTGGTAGATTTAATCGAATCGGAGAATACGGTTGAGGGCGTGATCACTCAAATGGGGCTGCGCTTTTATGCACCGAGTGTGGTGCTCACCGTGGGCACTTTTCTCGATGGCAAGATCCACATTGGTGATGCTAACTATGCCGGTGGGCGAGCCGGTGACCCGCCAGCCAGCGCGCTGGCTGAACGCCTGCGAGCGCGGCCGTTCCGCGTGGGGCGGCTGAAAACCGGCACGCCGCCGCGAATCGATCGCAAAACAATCAACTTCGAATGCCTTGAAGAACAGCCGGGCGACACGCCCTTGCCCCTCTTCTCAACCATGGGGTCGCTGGCCATGCACCCGCGGCAAGTGAGTTGCCATATCACCCATACCAATGCGAAAACGCATGACTTGATTCGTCAGAGTTTGCACCGTTCGCCGTTGTTCAGCGGTGAAATTGAAGGGGTTGGGCCGCGATACTGTCCGTCAATTGAAGACAAGGTGGTGCGATTTGCCGACAAAACCTCGCATCAAGTGTTCGTCGAGCCCGAGGGCTTGCAACTAGGTGAAATTTATCCCAACGGCATTTCGACTAGTTTGCCTTATGATGTTCAGCAGCTGTTTGTCAACAGCATGGTGGGGTTCGAGCAGGCGCGCATCACTCGCCCGGGCTATGCGATCGAATATGATTTCTTTGACCCGCGAGATTTGCGCCCTACCCTGGAAACTCTGTTCATTGAGGGTTTGTATTTCGCTGGCCAAATCAATGGCACCACGGGCTATGAAGAAGCGGCTGCACAAGGTTTGCTAGCAGGCGCTAATGCGGCGGCGCGAGTGCAGGCAAAACGATCGCTGGAGTTGAAGCGATCGGAAGCCTACATGGGCGTGCTAGTGGATGACCTAACCACTCGTGGCACTAGCGAACCCTATCGGATGTTCACTTCGCGTGCGGAGTATCGATTGATGTTGCGCGAAGACAATGCCGACCTGCGCCTGACTGAGCGTGGGCGTGAGTTGGGTTTGGTGGACGATGTTCGATGGCGCGCGTTCGAAGCTTATCGCGAGAGTCTCGAAATTTTAAATCAACGTTTGGCGGCTGAATGGCTGCGGCCGAATAGCGACGCTGCCGAAGCGCTGAATCATATATTGCCCAATCCGCTGGAGCGCGAGGCTCGATTCGCCGATATGCTGAAGCGGCCCGAGGTTGGGATTGATGACCTGATGCCGTTTATCGAAGGTGCCGACAGTTTTGCCGAGAAAGTGCGCGAACAAGCGGGAATCAACGCTAAATATGCCGGTTATCTGAATCGACAACAGCAGGAAATCGATAAGGCTCAATCAAATGAACAAACTCGGCTGCCAGACTTGATTGACTACGCCGAAGTGCGCGGCCTGTCGAATGAAGTTTGCCAAAAACTGCAACAACATCGGCCCTCCACTGTGGGTCAAGCGGGCAGAATTTCGGGCGTCACGCCGGCGGCTATTTCGCTACTGCTGGTGCATTTGAAAAGGCGCCAATATCAGGCTCAAAAGACGGCTTAAATGAGTTTGCACGACAACCTCCGCGCGGGTGTTGCGGCGCTGGGGATCTCGCTCGATCAGTCACAGCTAGATCAGTTGATTGATTACCTACTGCTGCTGCAGAAATGGAACCTTCACTATAACCTGACCGCGATTCGCGATCTCGAGCAAATGGTCAGTCATCATTTGTTGGACAGTCTTTCAATTTTGCATTGCCTGCCGAGCGCTGGCGATGCGCTGGATGTGGGCAGCGGAGCGGGTTTGCCAGGCCTTCCGCTAGCGATTGCGATGCCGCAGACGAACTGGACTTTGCTCGACAGTAATGCCAAAAAAACCCGTTTTATTCAACAGGCAATCGTGCATTGTGGTATAAAAAACGCGCGTGTTGTGCAGGCAAGAGTTCAGGACTATCATGCGGCCCAGTCGCCTGATTTTATTATTAGTCGCGCGTATGCCTCGTTAGCCAATTTGTGCGACACTGTGGCTCATCTGCTGCAACCGGAAACACGGTTGATGACGATGAAGGCCGAATTGACGACAAATGAGCGGCAGCAACTTGATCCAACCCATTTTCGAATTGAGGAAGAAAGATTAACAGTGCCTGGCGTTGATAAACAGCGCAGCCTGGTGACAATCATACCCTTATGACTAAAATTATAACCATCGCGAATCAAAAAGGCGGTGTCGGCAAGACGACTACCTCAGTTAATTTGGCAGCCGCATTGTCGGCAACCAAACGCAGAGTGTTGTTGGTCGACATGGACCCGCAAGGCAATGCCACTATGGGAAGCGGTGTCGACAAGCGAGACCTCAAATTTAGCATTTGTGATGTTTTGCTGGGAGAAGCCACTGCGGCTCAAGCTTTGGTGCGATCCGAAGAAGCCGGCTACGACGTGCTGCCTTCAAATGCGGATTTAACCGCGGCCGAAGTGCAGTTGATCAGCAAAATTGGCCGCGAAAAGCAGCTCGCATTAGCCATTGAATCGATGCGCGAAAATTACGATTATATTTTAATCGACTGCCCACCCTCGTTGAGCATGCTAACCGTCAATGCGCTAGTGGCGTCGAGCAGTGTGATGATTCCGATGCAGTGCGAATATCTTGCGCTTGAGGGCTTGTCCTCTCTGCTTGATACGATCGAGCAAATACGAATAAGCGTTAATCCTAAAATCAAACTTGAAGGTTTGCTGCGCACCATGTACGACCCGCGCAATAATCTTTCTAATGATGTTTCTAGTGAGTTAGTTGAACATTTCGGTGATCGCGTTTATCGAACCGTGATTCCTCGAAATGTTGCGTTAGCCGAAGCCCCCAGTTACGGTCAGTCAATTCTGCATTACGATAGTAAGTCTCGCGGTTCACTGGCTTATCTAGCTTTGGCTGGCGAAGTATTGCGTCGTGATGCGAAGCAAAGCCAGCACCTCAGCGCAGCACACTGACCGTCATGAAGAAAAGACGCTTAGGTAGAGGTTTAGGCTCATTGATCGGTGATATCGATGACTTCACGGTTATTGATGATCAAGCAAACCATTCAGATTTGGCTGAAATCGATATCGATCGAATCGAGCGCGGCCAATTCCAGCCACGTCAAACCTTTGACCAGCAGGCGCTGAACGAACTAGCCGACTCGATCCGTTCGCACGGTGTGGTGCAGCCAGTGGTGTTGCGACCCAAAGGCGACAATTTCGAGTTGGTTGCAGGTGAGCGCCGTTGGCGAGCGGCTCAATTGGCCGGGTTGGATAAGATTCCTGCGGTGGTTCGAGCCTTCGAAGCGCGTTCGGCGGCGGCGATTGGCTTAATTGAAAACATTCAGCGTGAAGATTTGAATCCGCTAGAAGAGGCGACTGCTTTGTTGCGTTTGAGTGAAGAGTTTGAACTCACTCATCAACAGGTGGCCGATTCAGTCGGCCGCTCAAGAGCCGCGGTGACTAACTTATTGCGTTTGCTGGATTTGGCTGATCGGGTCAAAGACCAAGTAAATGAGGGGCTGCTTAATATGGGCCATGCGCGCGCGCTGTTGGCGCTGAACCGTGAAGGGCAAGTTGAAACGGCGGCGAAAGTGGTCAAACAAGGTTTGTCGGTGCGCGATACGGAGAGCTTGGTTAGAAAAACCTTGGCCGGAGAGTCAGCTGATAAAAGTAATTCAAACGAACGTGACCCGGACATTCGACGGCTTGAAGATGAGGTCAGCGAGAAGCTGGGCGCGGCGGTTAACATCAAATCGGGAAAGAAAGGTGCTGGGCAACTAGTGATCCACTTTCATAGTGCCGATGAGCTCGACGGTATTTTGCAGCATTTAAACCCGTAGTTGGCGCAAGGATAAAACTAGGCAGTTGTTTGGCAACGGCTTGATGTTAGTCAAGGCAAGGTTAATTCGAGAAGGCTCGGCGGCTCTTGTCACCGGTCTTAAGGCGTAATCGGTGTTGTTAGCGCTGACTCGAAGATGCAATTGTAAGGTCGATTGTGCTCTGCTCAAAAAAAGACGCTTTATAACTGCTGTTTTTCATTGATTATTCACAATTGACTCCATTATAATCACGATCCGCTTTTGGCGGCTGGGTATGCATTTTGCAATCGGCAGGCTCTAGGGCACAAAAAAGGCAGGTTTTAAACTGTCTGACTTTTCAATATGCTCTAGGCGCAATTTATCTGTTTTTAATCGCGCTCTGGGATTTGGCGATAGCACCTTCGGCTGCAGTTGGTTGCGTTGCCGGTTTGTTGCCGAGCACTTATATTAGTGTACGCATGCTGAAAGTGGTTGACGAATTAGACGCGTCGCAGTGGTTAAGCTACGCATATCGATCTGAGATCGGTAAATGGGTGACAATGGGGGCAGTGTTCGCGATCGTTTTCTCCATTGATTACGACTGGGATCCAGTCATTTTATTTGGCGGGTTTGTTCTGATCTTATTGGCGGGTCGGATTGCACCATTTATAACGAAAGGTAATGAATAGATAATGGCTTCTAGCTACGCAAATTCAGGTGAGTACATCAAGCACCACCTGACTAACCTAACCTACGGTCAAAAGTCCGATGGTAGTTGGGGAATTGCGCATAACGCCGAAGAAATTGCTGAAATGGGTTTTTGGGCGATTAACGTCGATTCAATGGCTTTTTCGATTGGCCTAGGGTTGATCTTCCTATATAGCTTCCGTCTCGCTGCACGACGTGCCAGCACCGACGCGCCGACCGGTTGGCAGAATTTCGTTGAAATGATTATTGAGTTTGTTGACGAATCAGTGCGGGGCTCGTTTTCTGGCAAGAACCCAATGGTCGCGCCTTTGGCATTGACTATTTTCGTCTGGATTTTCCTGTTTAATTTAATGGATTTGATTCCGGTTGATTTAGTGCCTTGGTTGGCATCACTCGTGGGTGTGCCTTACCTTAAAATAGTGCCGACCACCGATCCGAACATTACCTCTGGTCTGGCGCTTGGGGTGTTCATTCTTGTGCTTTATTACAGCATTAAGATAAAAGGCCCTGGCGGCTTTTTTGCCGAGTTGGCCTTCCACCCTTTTCCTAAATTCATGATGCCGTTCAATCTGGTTTTGGAATGCGTCAGCCTAATTGCCAAACCAGTATCATTGTCATTGCGTTTATTTGGCAACCTTTACGCCGGTGAAATGATTTTTATTTTGATCGCCCTGATGTTTGGCGGCGGTGCCGCTATGCAGGCATCTGGGGGAATTTTACAAATAGCTTGGGCTTTGTTCCACATCTTGATCATCACGTTGCAGGCGTTCATCTTTATGACGCTGACCATCGTATATCTGGATATGGCTTCCCAAACTGCGGACCACTAATTTAAACACAACACACTCTATTTAATCAGGAGAGAACCATGGAATCAGCAATACTTTATGTCGCCGCCGCCCTAATGATGGGCATGGGCGCATTGGGTGCCGCAGTCGGCATCGGCGTACTCGGCGGTCGCTTTCTCGAAGGCGCTGCGCGTCAGCCGGAGCTCATTCCGTTGCTGCGCACCCAGTTCTTCATAATGATGGGTTTGGTTGACGCGATTCCGATGATCGCAGTGGGCCTCGCCATGTATGTCATGTTCGCGGTCGCTTAAATCTTTGAGATCACTCAAGTAGATTACTGAAGCGAGGAAAGCAATATGAATTTCAATGCAACACTGATAGGGCAAATGATCACATTTGGGATCTTTGTCATTATCTGCATGAAATATATCTGGCCACCGTTGATGAATGCGTTGGAAGAACGCAATCGTCGAATTGCCGAAGGTTTGGCAGCGGCACAACGCGGGCAGAAAGAGCTAGAAGAGGCTGAGTCGAAAGTGGCTGGGAACCTCACCGAAGCGAAACAGCAGGCGCAAGAAATCATTAGCCAGGCGCAAAAGCGCGCTAATGAGATCGTTGATGAAGCCAAAGATGCTGCTCGCGATGAAGCGGACAAAATCAAAATTTCAGCCTCGGCAGATATTGATCAGCAGATCAACTCGGCACGTGAAGAATTGCGCAAAGAGGTGTCTTCCATTGCTTTGGCCGGTGCCGCGCAAATTTTAAAGCGCGAAGTCGATGCCAAGGTTCATGCCGATGTCCTCGACGATCTGGTCGCACAGATTTAAGGGATGAGACATGGCTGATTTTGAAACCACCGCCAGACCATACGCCCGAGCTGTGTTTGAGTTGGCCTCAGACGAAGGTGCGTTAGAGCAATGGAGTGACTTGCTCGCTTCTGCTGCTGTGATTGCAGCTGATGATGACATGCAAACGGTTTTTGCAACACCAGCGATTTTGGCTCATCAACGCGCCGAGCTTTTTTTGTCGGTGGTCGATGATGCCAAGATTACGGTTGATGATCATTTCAAGAATCTGATCAAGCTGTTGGCTGAGAATGGTCGGCTCGCGGCATTACCGTCGATTGCTTCGATTTTCGACCGGCTTAAACAAGCCGCTGAAGGCAAGATTGAAGTGCTGGTTCGCAGCGCACAGACGTTGAGTGACGCCGAGCAAGGCAAAATTGCCGAGAGCATGGCGAAACGATTGGGTAAAGAAGTGAAGCTGACGACCGAAGTTGATGAACTGTTGATTGCCGGGGCCATTATTTCGGCAGGCGATCTAGTGATTGATGGGTCGGCCAGGGGCCGCATGGAAAAACTGACACTTGCGGTTAACAAATAAGGAAATTCTGCCTTTAGCAGGGTTTCGACTTACAAAATTGTATAGATTACGGGATAAACGCGATGCAACTTAATCCGTCTGAAATTAGCGATCTGATCAAAGATCGCATTAAGAACTTTGAAAGCGCCGCCGAGGCCAGAACCGAAGGCACGATTGTCAGCCTGATGGACGGCATCGCGCGAATTCACGGTCTTGCTGACGTTATGTCGGG
This sequence comes from uncultured Gammaproteobacteria bacterium, assembly GCA_965364115.1. GTDB lineage: Bacteria > Pseudomonadota > Gammaproteobacteria. Next base: position 13,430 of record CBDTWQ010000007.1, read on the forward strand.
CGAAATGATCGAGTTTCCGGGTAACACTTATGGCATGGCTTTGAATCTGGAGAGAGATTCAGTCGGCGCGGTTATCTTGGGTGATTACGAACATATTACAGAAGGCGATACGGTTAAGTGCACCGGGCGTATCCTCGAAGTTCCTGTCGGCGAGCAGCTGCTCGGTCGGGTGGTGAACTCGTTAGGTGAGCCAATCGACGGCAAAGGCGCGATTGATTCGACTCAGTTCGAACCGATTGAAAAAGTAGCGCCTGGTGTTATCGCGCGGCAATCGGTTTCACAGCCGGTTCAAACCGGTTTGAAATCAATCGATGCGATGGTGCCGATTGGACGCGGCCAGCGCGAGTTGATCATCGGTGATCGCCAGACGGGTAAAACAGCGGTGGCGATCGACGCCATCATCAATCAAAAAGGCACTGGAATTAAGTGTGTCTACGTCGGCATCGGCCAGAAAGCTTCGACCATTGCTAACGTGGTTAGAAAGCTCGAAGAGCATGACGCACTGGCGCACACCATCATCGTTGCTGCCAACGCTTCGGATTCAGCTGCGTTGCAATATATTGCACCTTATTCTGGTTGCACCATGGGCGAATATTTTCGTGATATCGGTGAAGATGCGCTGATCGTTTATGATGATTTGACTAAGCAAGCCTGGGCCTATCGCCAAGTATCGTTGTTGCTGCGTCGCCCACCGGGCCGCGAAGCTTATCCAGGTGATGTTTTCTACCTGCACTCCCGTTTGTTGGAGCGTGCGGCTCGAATTAACACCGACTATGTTGAGAAGCTCACCAATGGAAGGGTCAAGGGCAAGACGGGTTCATTGACCGCGATGCCGATTATCGAAACCCAGGGCGGTGACGTTTCTGCTTTCATACCGACTAATGTTATTTCGATTACCGATGGCCAGATCTTCCTGGAATCAGATTTGTTTAACGCGGGTATTCGTCCAGCGATCAATGCGGGCCTTTCGGTTTCTCGCGTGGGTGGTGCGGCACAAACCCCGATCATCAAGAAATTGGGTGGTGGTGTTCGCTTGGCACTCGCGCAATATCGCGAATTGGCTGCATTCTCGCAGTTTGCTTCTGATCTTGATGAAGCCACGCGTAAACAGTTGGAACGCGGTCAGCGAGTCACCGAATTGATGAAGCAGCGCCAGTACGCGCCGTTATCTGTTGCCGAGATGGCCGTGTCGCTGTTCGCGGCCAACGAAGGTTATCTCGATGATGTTAATGTCAAGAAGGTGGTTGAATTTGAAGATGCGATGCTAGCGCATTGCCACTCAAACCATCAGGCAATGCTGGACCTGATCAACGAGAGTCCTGAATATAATGATGAAGTCATCGCGCAGCTGAAGACGGCGCTCGAAGATTTTAAAGCCAATGGCGTTTATTAGACGACTTAACTAGGCGACTTATTAGGCAATAAAGGGGAGACCGGTTCGATGGCTGGCGGTAAAGAGATAAAAACCAAGATCGCGAGTGTTCAAAACACTCAGAAGATCACCGCGGCTATGGAAATGGTGGCGGCGAGCAAAATGCGTCGTGCGCAGGACCAAATGTTGGCAACTCGGCCCTATGCTCATCGGATTGCCGAGGTGGTTCGCCATGTTGCCAGTTCTCACCCTGAATATAAGCATGCCTTTTTGGTTCAGCGGGAAACGATCAAACGCGTTGGCTTGATCGCGATTTCAACGGATCGCGGATTGTGTGGCGGTTTGAACACGAACCTGTTCAAGAAGGCGTTGAATTTGATTGGCGAGTTTGACGAAAAAGGAATTGAAGTCGAAGTGGTCACTTTCGGTGGTAAGGCGCTCAACTTTTTCAAACGGATCGGCGCCAAGGTGGTTGCAGAGGCTAGCCAAATCGGTGATAGCCCAGAAATGGCGCAAGTCATTGGGCCGGTGCAGACCTTGTTAAAGAGTTATGAAGATGGTGAGGTCGATGAGATTTACATGGTCAGTAATGAATTTGTAAATACCATGACGCAGACCCCGAAAATGGTGCAGTTGGTGCCGGTGAAGCCCTCAGCGGATGACGAACTGAAACATCATTGGGACTACATTTACGAACCCGGTTCGAAGGAAGTGCTCGACAACTTGCTCGACCGCTACATCGAGTCATTGGTTTATCAGGGTGTGGTTGAAAATGTAGCCTGCGAAATGTCGGCACGAATGATCGCGATGAAGAGTGCGACCGATAATGCGGGCGACATGATCGATGAGTTACAACTAATTTATAACCGCGAACGCCAGGCTTCGATTACGCAAGAAATTAGCGAAATCGTCGGCGGCGCGGCAGCCGTTTAAACTTTGTATAGAGGAAACACAGATGAGCACAGGTAATATCGTGGAAGTAATCGGCGCGATCGTCGACGTAGAGTTTCCCCGTGACGCTGTTCCCAAGATATATGATGCACTTCTGATCAGCGAAGCCGAAGGCTTAACGCTGGAAGTTCAGCAGCAGCTCGGTGACGGCATCGTTCGCACCATCGCGATGGGCGCTGCGGAAGGCTTGCGTCGTGGGCTTGAAGTCAGCAACACCGGCGAACCTATTACTGTGCCGGTCGGCCAGAAAACACTGGGCCGCATCATGGATGTGTTAGGAAACCCGATCGACGAAAAAGGTCCGATTGGCGAAGAAATCCGCATGCCGATTCATCGCAAACCGCCATCCTATGACGAGCAGGCGACCACCACCGAGATTCTCGAAACTGGAATCAAAGTTATCGATTTGATCATGCCGATTGCCAAAGGCGGCAAGATCGGCCTATTCGGCGGCGCTGGCGTGGGTAAGACGGTTACCCTGATGGAATTGATTCGTAACATCGCGGTCGAGCACTCGGGCTTCTCGGTTTTTGCCGGCGTCGGTGAGCGCACCCGCGAAGGTAATGACTTTTACCATGAAATGACTGACGGCAACGTTATCGACAAGGTGGCACTCGTTTACGGTCAGATGAATGAACCACCGGGAAATCGTCTACGTGTGGCTTTGTCAGGTTTGACCATGGCTGAGCATTTTCGTGATGAAGGTCGTGACGTTTTGATGTTCGTAGACAACATTTATCGATACACCCTGGCGGGCACCGAAGTTTCGGCATTGCTGGGACGGATGCCATCTGCGGTAGGCTATCAGCCAACCTTGGCACTTGAAATGGGTGTCTTGCAAGAGCGTATTACCTCAACTAAGACCGGTTCGATTACTTCTTTCCAGGCGGTTTATGTGCCTGCGGACGATTTGACCGACCCTTCTCCAGCCACCACATTTGCGCACCTTGATGCCACTCTGGTTCTTTCACGTCAAGTCGCCGAACTCGGTATTTATCCGGCGGTTGATCCGCTCGATTCTACCTCTCGAATTCTGGATCCGAACGTGGTCGGCAACGAGCACTATGACATCGCTCGCGGTGTGCAGGGAACACTGCAGCGTTACAAAGAACTGAAAGACATCATCGCTATTCTCGGAATGGACGAACTTTCTGAGGAAGACCGGCTGGTCGTCAGCCGCGCGCGTAAAATGCAGCGTTTTCTGTCGCAGCCTTTCTTCGTCGCCGAAGTCTTCACCGGCTCGCCGGGTAAGTATGTTTCGGTTAAAGACACTATCTCCAGTTTCAAGCAAATTCTCAATGGCGAAATGGATCAATACCCCGAGCAGGCGTTTTATATGGTCGGCGGTATCGAAGAAGTCGCCGAGAAAGCTAAGACTCTCTAGGGCAGACTCGAATGAGCACTATCCATGTAGAAATTGTCAGTGCCGAAGAGCAGATCTTTTCCGGCGAAGCGAAAATGGTTTACGCGCCTGCGATCATGGGCCAAGTCGGCATTGCGCCGAGACACACACCCTTGATTTCACCGTTGAAACCGGGTGAAGTGCGGCTTGATATGGGTGATGGCAAAGAAGAATTTTTCTTTATCTCTGGCGGCATTCTCGAAGTGCAACCGCATGTGGTGACGATACTTTCTGATACCGCCATTCGTGCCAATGATCTTGATGAGGCGGCGGCCCTTGAAGCGCGCAAACGCGCTGAAGATGCACTCGCCGATCAGAATTCTGATCTCGATGTTGCCAAGGCTAAAGCCGAGCTAGTGGCCGCAGCAGCACAGATTGCCGCAATCCAGAAGTTTCGCAGGAAGTAAAAAACGCGGCAAACGATCGGGTTCGCACCGATTTTGGCTAGAGTCATAAAAGCATTCTAAGGGGCATATTTAGTTTCCGGTTTTATCGGAGGTCAAATCGGCCCTTTTTGCGTTCTTAGCCCTAAGTTCATCGCCTTACCGGTGCTTCGCGATTGTTTTTAGCGGAGAATTCAGGCAAACACAGGCTTAATAATGACTGTCGCTTCTTGCTACTCTACAATATTGAATTGTCCTTCGAACGATTTTAACCAATGCCATTGACCGTCATCATTCTTGCTGCGGGCCAAGGAACGCGAATGAAGTCATCGCGACCCAAGGTGATGCATGAGCTTGCGGGAAAACCGCTATTGCAACATGTGGTGGATGCCAGTCGTGTTTTGGCCGCCGAGCAAATCATTGTGGTGGTTGGCCACGCTGCCGATCAGGTCAAGGCAGCGATGGCAGACTCGAGTCTGGAGTATGTCGAGCAGCACGAGCAGTTAGGCACCGGGCACGCGGTGATTCAGTGTCTCAGTTCGATCAAATCGGACAATGATGTGCTGGTGTTGTTTGGTGATGTGCCTTTAATTGAAACCACGACGTTATCTCGACTGATCGCCGAGGCCGACGACTCGGCCTTGGCAATACTCAGTTTCAAAGCAGACAACCCGTTTGGATATGGACGGGTGATTCGAGATGATGACGATAAACCCTATGCGATTGTTGAGCATAAAGATGCCGATGAAACGCAGCTTAAAGTCAACGAGTGCAACGCGGGGACGACCTTCGTGCGTGGCCACAAATTACGCGGCTTGATCGAGCAGCTCGATAATCACAATGCGCAAGGTGAATACTATCTCACTGATCTGGTCTCGGCAGCGGTAAAAGCCGGTGAATCGGTTGTTGCGATGATCTGTGAAGACGCCGACGAAGTTCGTGGGGTGAATGATCAGCAGCAGTTGGCGGAGGTAGAAAGCCATTATCGCAAGCGCCAGGCCAAGGCACTGATGGCTCAGGGGGTGAAGCTTTTTGATCCGAGTCGTATCGACATTCGCGGTGACTTAACCGTAGGCAATGATGTGGAAATCGACGTCAATTGTGTTTTCGAAGGCTCGGTCACTCTGGCAGATAAGGTTCGAATTGGCGCTAATTGCGTGATCCGTAACAGCAAAATTGATAGTGAGAGTGAAATTAAACCCTTCACCTGGATTGATGGTGCGGTGATCGGGCGCCAGGTCAGGATTGGCCCTTTTGCGCGAATTCGCAGCGGAACCGAGTGTGCTGATTCGATTAAGATCGGTAACTTCGTCGAGACTAAAAAGGCGAAAATCGGCGACAACAGCAAAATCAGCCACCTGAGTTACATCGGTGATGCGGAGATAGGTCGGGATGTGAATATCGGCGCTGGCACGATCACTTGTAATTACGATGGCACTAACAAATTTAAAACCATTATCGAAGATGGCGTATTCATCGGTTCAAACACACAACTGATCGCACCGGTGCGTATCGCGCGAAATGCGACTATTGGCGCGGGTTCAATCATCACCAAAGATGCACCCGCCGAGAAGTTAACCCTGTCTCGCAGTAAACAATCGACGTTAGATGGTTGGACACGACCGAAAAAATCCAAGGATAAATAGCATGTGTGGAATAGTAGGCGCATTGGCGCAGCGTGATGTCAGTTCGATCTTGATCGAAGGCTTGCACCGACTTGAATATCGCGGATATGACTCGGCAGGCGTTGCATTGATCGATCAAAACCAGTTAGAGCGCTTTCGCTCGTTGGGTAAGGTGGCTGCGCTTGAAGCTAAGATCTCGCCGACGCAGACAGGGCATATCGGGATTGCCCATACCCGTTGGGCGACGCATGGAAAGCCTTCTGAAGAAAATGCTCATCCACATTTCTCGAATGACCGCATCGCGGTGGTGCATAACGGCATTATTGAAAACTACAAAGA